>CAMYNE010000057.1:0-2521 GCA_947259675.1 uncultured Pirellulaceae bacterium | reverse complement strand
TTTTCGTTGTGCTTGTTGATCTCGTCAATTCCCAGCTGCAAATGATTTTGATCGACATCGCAAGCTGCCACTACCTGAACCCGTTTGTCTTTCTGAAACTGACTGGAATTGTGCCGCCCCTTTCCTCCGCAACCAATTGCACCCATCACAATCCGATCGCTCGGCGGAATCGTGCTGCCAAGTCCGAGGGCCGACCCCGGTACGAAATACGGTGCCGCCACAACCGCAGAAGCCGTTTTTAGGAATCGACGTCGTGTGTGATTTGCAGCCATGACAAGCTCCAGTGAATAACAAATATGACGGGGCCGTCTTTCTCATCGGAAAGAGGTTCGGCCATCATTATCATACTGTTCTATCTTCCGAGTCTGTAGTATTCCAGCTAATTGGAAAATCAGTCGGTGGTCGTTAGCCCAATGGATCGTGCACCTACACTTCTCACTGGGCAAAAGACTGCGAATTCTGCTTAGATGCTTAATTCCGGGGGGGCTCTTCATTAATAAATCACAGTTCACAATTCACCATTAATTATTGATCGAACGAGTGGAGTTCATTTCCCGTTGGCCGAGACCACTTGCTGAATAATTAATTGCGAATGGTGAATTGCGAATGGCTAATGCGGTAGCCCGGTTTTAGTGGGGGGTAGCGATTCCAAAATCAACTGCATCGCCGATTTCACCAGCCTCTGGATCGGTTACAATGCTTCGAATTAGATCGTCTTAGAAACCGAGGATATCATGTCAATTTCTTTCCCCGTTCGTTTCGCTCTGTTTTTGGCCTGTTGTCTAATGCCTGCCCTGATCGCTGCCCAAACACTCCAAGATGGAGAACGAATTCTGTTTCTAGGCGATTCGATTACGCAGGCCGGTGCGCAACCAAACGGTTATGTTTCGTTAGTACGCCAAGGAATTGAAAGCAATTTTCCCGGCAAGAACATCAAAGTGATTGGAGCGGGGATAAGCGGCAATCGGGTTCCGGACCTGCAAAAACGACTCAAGCGCGATGTGTTGGATAAGAAACCAACGCTGGTCGTGATTTATATTGGCATCAACGATGTCTGGCATTCGCAATCGGGCCGTGGCACGTCGAAAGAGGACTACAAAGCAGGTCTTTTGGAAATTATCGAACAGATTCAAAACGAGGGTGCACGAGTCGTCATTTGTACGCCCAGCGTCATTGGTGAAAAACACGATGGAAAAAATGAGCTGGACGAGATGTTAGAGGAATTCAGCCAAATCAGCCGCGATGTGGCCGCAGAAAAAGAGTGTCAGCTATTGGATTTGCGAAAGCAGTTCATTAACTACCTGGCGCTCAACAATAAAGAAAACAAGGCTTCCAAGGTTTTGACGACCGATGGTGTGCACTTAAATGCGGCTGGAAATCAATTCGTGGCGAATCAGATGATCGGAGCCTTGAGAATGGAAACAAGCAAAACGACCGGTAATGTCTTACGTCACGTCGTCTTATTCAAATTCAACGATGGCCTGGAAGAAGCGAAAATCAAAGAAGTGGTTGAAGCGTTTGCGGATTTGAAGAACAAAATCGACGTCGTGGATGGTTTTGAATACGGCACCAACGTAAGTGAAGAAAATCTATCGCTGGGATTCACCCATTGTTTTGTGGCGACGTTTAAGTCGGCAGCAGATCGTGACGTCTACCTGCCGCATGAAGCTCATCAGGCGTTCGTGAAGCTGTTGGACGGAAAGATCGACAAGGTGTTAGTCGTGGATTTTTGGGCTGACGAATAAATGCGGTGGGGTCTGACATCCCAATTTTGACATCGCTTGGCAGCTTGTCCGTCATAACCAAAACAGGAAAATCGTTGATTTTGAGCAAATCGAGATAAGAGTGTCTTCGTTTTGCCGCGTGGGCAATGCCCCGCCTGTTTGGACCGCAAAACGCGGCCCGATGGGCACGCGGTTAAACGAAGGGCGCTGTGCAGCTGCCGCGACGAGCTTTCAGTTGCGTATCCTCAAAGGGATGGTCCCTGGGTTCGATTCCTAACCAAACAATGCCCGTAGACAAATCTGCGACCAAGTCTCAAAGTTGTCGATTTCGTTCATGATCTCAGAGACAGGTTGGAAACCAGAGTTGACCAAGTCGTTTTCACGAGCTCGTACTTCGGGGCCGGCGACGTCGAGCAAATGCACGACGCCCAAATGGACTTTGCCGACTGGATTGTCGTCGTCGTTGATCAAACCCACGCAGGCACTCTCGAAGGCTGTTTCAATGATCAGTTCTTCGTCAAGTTCGCGCTGCATTCCCTGCTCGTAAGCTGAATCGGCAGATTCGTCGAGGGTAGAAATGTGTCCGCCAATGCCAACGCTCTTTTTCGCGTGCAAACGCGCTTCGCCTTGACCGCTCCCTCGCGTGTATTGAAACAAATGAACGGAATCGTCCGGCTCGGTATATCGGAAGATGCAATACGGAATCAACTGCTTGAATGACGGATCTTCTTCCATTTTGTCGCGGGGGAGATAACGCGTGAGTTGCGAATCGAGCAAAGTTGAAAGATATTTTTCAG
>CAMYNE010000056.1 GCA_947259675.1 uncultured Pirellulaceae bacterium | reverse complement strand
AAGGTCGTAACCCGTCAGATCACTACCCGGTGACAAGCGTACTGAGGATAAACTCGAAGTAGTGTCCTATTTGGTCACCGTGAACATCACCAGCATAGAAACCCAAACGATATCGAGAAAATGCCAATAACCGGCGCAGTGATCAACGGCCCAATGCCGCTCATGATCGTAGCGGTTTCGAAATGCCTGAAAAATCACGAACCCAAGGAAACCAACGCCTCCGACAACGTGTAAAGCGTGTATAAATGCCAGCGTGAACGACATTCCGTAGACCTTGGTCGAACCATCGGTTTGAGTGAAATGTTGTTTGAGCAAATCGTTCATTCCAAAGCACTGAACTGCGACGAAAACAACCGCTGCCGCCCACGCCCAAACGAGCCATCTGCGAAACTCGAGCTGACGCTCGCGATGGACCAACCAACAGGCTCGCTGCAAAAACACTCCCGTCAACAACAGGACCGCGGTGCTGGCCCAGAAAGACGTTGGAAGCCTCAATGGGACGTACTGGATCGTAGACGGAATCGCGGATCCAAGACTGGGATCACTTAACATCAGCGACGGTGCTGGCAAATTCCCATCGGGAATTGGATTGAAAGCCTGCGTCCGGATGATCAGGTACGTCAGTAACGTCGAGATGAAAAACATTCCCAGCGAAGCCATAAACAAATAAAACACCAATTTGGCTTGATAAAGATCCGGTCGGGCCGGCACCAAATTGATGGATCGTTTAAGCATGGGTCATGGTTGAGCTGGGGCAGCAGGTTGAGCAACCGGTTCTCGCGGGAATTGGTCGATGGTGTCCTGGTAATGGCCGGTGTCCATGAGAGTCATTGAGATAAACAGGCTTGCAAACAGCAGGCTGCTCATGAACGCCATGATATTAAACGGTTTGTCCCAAAACATATGCATGAAAAAAAGCATCACCAAAGCTGCTTTCACGGTTGCAATTCCCATTGCCACCCAGAGTCCAAACGGTCGAGGGAGTTGACCAGCGGAAACGACAGTTAAGATCGTCAGGAGGATGAGTGCCACAAACACTGTAACCAGGAGTTTGACCGATACCGGATGGGCGAAAGACGTGTGATCGTGATGGTCAGCCATTACTCTATTTGGGAGAAAGTTTATGGTTTAGTTTAGTCGCTGTTCAAAGACTCAATCAGTCGATCAGGTAAAGCATTGGGAATAGGAAAATCCAAATCAAGTCGACCAGGTGCCAATATAGCCCGACATAATCAACGGGGCCAAAGTAGTCGCTCCGCCATTGTCCAAGCAGAGAACGCCAGAGAATCCAAGCAAGGGCAATAATGCCTCCAATAATGTGGAAAGCGTGAAGCCCCGTCATGCAGTAATAAATACTAAAGAAAATGCCAATGTCACGAACAAACTTGGTTGGATCGGGTCCATGGCTCGCTTGTGAACCGTGATCGTCCGCTGAATGCTCTTCGTTCGCATCGCCGTGATCATCCACAGCACCAGCCTGATCGTCTGCGGCATGATCTTCCTGAGCATAAAGTAAAATCGGTTGACTGGCGTGCGAACCGCCGACGCCGCCATCGGTGACGTTCATATAAACTTGTGCACCTACCACGCCCAGGAAATATCCACCTGCGGTAATCGCCATACAGCCACAAAAGATTCCCAGAATTTTTTTGCCGCCAACCGTGAATCCAACTGCCGCAATCAGGAACCCGACCAACAGAATCGCAGGGATGGCGCTCAGATAAACGAGATAGTCCGAAATATGCAATGCCTTCCCGATGGCAGTTGCTGGCACAGCGTGAACCGTTGTGTAGTTAAATGCGCTACTAACCAGGATGCCTTGATCCCATTTGTGACTGTATTCGATTGCTTTAACACCAATAAAGACAGCTGCGCAAACCATCGTAATCAACACAAAAAACGCAACGAGTTTGTTTTTGCCAAGCTGCGCATAACGAACGCCTAAGGCCATGGTCAAACTGCTGAACAGCAGCACAACCGTGTTCAAACCGCCCAGCCACTTGTCGAGAAAGACGTGAGCTTGGTCGAAAATTTCAGGATGATGACTTCGGTACAACGTGTAAGCAACAAACAAACCACTGAAGAACAGGACTTCAGTAACCAGGAAAACCCAGATACCCAATTTGCCCGAGTCATATTGTTGTTCGGCATTATCAAAGTGGTGCGCAATGAACTCACCATGTTCATGCTCGTCGTGTACTTGTGGATCGGCCGTTGCCATTTTTGCTCCGAATAAATCGGCTCGTTGAAGTTGTCTGTCTAAGGGTCGCGAATATTAGTGATGGATTGGCTCTACTCGAGGCGGCACTTTTGCCGGATCAGCGAATTCACGGTGGATGTAGGTATCAAGATCTTCATCATAGACCATCGCATCAAAGTCATACGGATCGGTCATGACCGGCTTGTGTAAAAAGTTGTGGAAGTCAGGAGGCGAACTGGATTGCCATTCGAGCGAAGCCGCTTTGAACGGGTTGCCACCCACTTTAGGTCCTTTGAACGCAGCGTACACGAGTACGGCGAAGGCTAACAGGATACCGATCCCCAACAAGAAAGCGCCAATCGTCGACCACTGATGGAAAATCTGATATTCAGGATCGTAAGTCGCATAACGTCGAGGCATACCGCGGGACCCCATCACGAACTGTGGGAAGAACGTCAAGTTAAACCCGGTGAAAACAAGAAAACAACCAACCCGACCCAACATATCGTTGTACATGCGACCGAACATTTTCGGCCACCAATGGAATAATCCACCGAGCAATGCGGTCAACGTTCCCCCCACCATCACAAAGTGGAAGTGGGCAACGACGAAGTAAGTATCGTGAAGATGAATGTCGGTTGAAAGAGCTCCCAGGAACAGACCCGTCAATCCTCCGATTCCGAACAGAAAGATGAACGACAACGCATAGCACATCGGTGTGGCGAGCAAAATCGAACCCTTATACATCGTTGCCAGCCAATTGAACACTTTCACCGCTGACGGAATCGCGACGGAAAAGGTAATCGCGCTAAAAATCAAGGTAACGACAAGCGATTGTCCACTGGTAAACAAATGATGGCCCCAAACCAGGAAACCAAGTAACGCGATTGCCACACTGGAAAACGCGATGAATGAGTATCCGAAGATCCGTTTCTGACTATAAACCGCAATCAGTTCGCTGATCACACCCATCGCTGGGAGAATCATGATGTAGACCGCCGGATGCGAGTAGAACCAGAAGAAGTGCTGGAACAACACGGGGTCGCCGCCATACCGGGGATCGAAAATTCCAATGCTCATGAGCCGTTCGGAGATCAGCAACAACAACGTTATCCCCAACACAGGCGTTGCCAGAATCTGGATGATGGCGGTCGCGTACAGTGACCAGATGAACAATGGCAGCTTGAACCAGCCTTGGCCAGGCAACCGCATCGTATTGACGGTCACCAGAAAGTTAATTCCGGTAAAGATCGAACTGAAACCAAGCACGAACGCACCGGCCGTGGCGTAAATCACGCCCGATTCTGTTTCGATGCTGTACGGCGTGTAAAAGGTCCATCCCGTATCAAGACCGTAGCCCGCCAGGATCGCGTAGAGCAGACACCCGGTACCGATGACCCACAAGTAAAAACTCATCAAGTTAAGCCGCGGAAACGCGACGTCTTTGGCACCGAGCATCATGGGCAACACCATATTGCCCAGAGCCGCAGGAATACTGGGAATAATAAAAGCGAACACCATCACGGCACCGTGAAGCGTAAACATCTGGTTGTACATTGCGGGCGTGAGCATTTCCGAATTCGCGATCCACAAGTGGGATCGCAAAACGAGTGCAAAGACGCCTGCCAGGAACAGGGCGGTCGTCACGCCGATCAGGTACATGATCCCAATTCGCTTGTGATCAAGCGTAAAGGCCCATGACTTCCAACCACTCGAGGCGTTGAAAAAGTTGTTTTCCGCGTGACCAAAAATTTCGGGTGTAGCTTTTATTGTCGTTCCCATAATTCAACCTTTTGAAAGCCGGCTAAGCTTTGTAGTGAGTGATTTCAGTTGTTTTCACCAGTACCAGCTTCTGCCGGAGCTTGGGCAGGTTCTTCGGCTGGTGGAGCAGCTGCGTCGGTCGCGTTTTCATCTTTGAGCTCAACGACTTCACCCGTTTTCAAATATTGCATATAAGTAATCAAGTAGTCGATGTCTTTGTCCGATATCTTGCCTTGAAACGAGTTCATCTTTGAAACAGGTCCATATCCTTCAACAATGTCTCTGTCGGGATAGAGAATCGATTCCCGAACATAGTTGTGGTCAACCAAACGCGGGGCCTTCCCAATCAAATTTTCTGGTTCACCCCAAATCGTATTCAACGCTGGACCGGTGGCGGGTGTTCCGTCAACTTTGTGGCAACCGGAACAGTTGATTTTGTAAAGACGTTCACCGTTTTCCCACGGTTTGTGGTCGGCAGTGATCCATTGCGTGTTTTCTTTTCGATCCTTCTCGCTGATATGCACCTGGCACATCGTTCGCATTTTGGAGTGTTCTTCACCGCAGTATTCGGTACACGCCAAGCGGAACTTGCCGTCGAGAATTGGCATCAAAAAGGCGTAGGTATAACGCCCAGGAACCACGTCCATTTTCTGACGAAACGCCGGAATGTACATGCTGTGTAAAACATCATCCGAGCGCATGACAAGTCGCGCAGGTTTATCGCGAACAAGATGTAGCTCGGAAGAAATATCGCCGTCCGGGTACGTAAACGACCAGTTCCACTTGCGGGCGGTAACTTGAATGTCTTCAGCGTCTTCCGGCGAAATTCTCATTTCGAAGAAGCCAACGGCTCCAACGTAGAAAATCCAGACCAGCAAAATGCTTGGCAGCACGGACCAGAGGATTTCGATCGTCGTGTTATGCGACGCGCTCGGTTGGGGCTCGATCTTGCCACCAATGCGACGGTACCTGATACAAAAATAGATCATCACGCCGACGATGATGGCAAAGAACACGGCTGAAATCCAAAAGATTGCCATGAACAAAAAGTCAACATCCGAGGCATACGAGGACGCCACTCTTGGGAACCAGTAGGAACCCTCATGGACCATCGCTTCATCCGGCACTGGAGTGTCGTGGGCGTTGGCGCTCGTGAGTTCGCGAACCTTTTCGTCTATTTGTGCAAGCAACATTGGTATTTGTGGCATCATGTTGGTTGTCTTATCTAAAGCGTTGAGGGGTGAATTAACTCTTTGTTAGGATCTGGTTTGTCCTTGGTCGTTTTTGCGCTACGTCGGAAAAACCAGTACGGCACCAGGGTTATCAGCAATAAAGCAACCGTCACGGCAGCGCCCAGTCGCATGAAGACCATGGCTTGCGGTGAATACTTGCCCGTTGATTCGTCGAACAGGTAACAGCCAAGGTTGTAACTCAGCCGATTGATGGGCGAGCCAATTCGGCCCTCAGATGCTTCTACCAGCGCTCGTTTGATCGTCTCCGGATCATAATCAAGTCCGTGGATGTAGCGGACAATCTTGCCTTTGGGTGAAAGCAATATGAAGCAAGGCAGGTGCGAGTAGAGTTTTTGATGCGGCACATATTTGTATCGGAAACCACATTCGTCGGCCAAAAACGAGATCGAGTCGCGATCACCCACCAGGAAGTGAAAACCGTCCTCGGATCCTTTTCTGTTGTACTGTTTGACAAACTTGTCTTTGGTTTGCCGAGCTCTTGACGATTGTTCTAGCGGGTCAATGCTAACGGAAATTACCTGGAAATCTTTGCCGGCGTCGAGATCGACCTGGCGAAGACAGGAGATCATGTTTTCCAGCTGGACGCTGCACAACTTTGGGCAATTCGAATAATTGAAAGACAGCATGACGGGATGCTTGCCGTCGAAAAACTGCCGCATCCGGACAAAGTTGTTTTGTGAATCGTCAAACGATGTGTCGAGCTCGATCAGCTTGCCCGTTTTTGTGTCGATACCAATGTTTTTGGCGACATCGGGCAGCTTGCTGGCGTTCCAATCGGGTTTTTGATCATTGGCTAACTGGGTTTGGTCGTCGCGTGCATCCTCATCGATACGCGCACCTTGAACCGGGGTTGCCATTGCAAACATGAGGATCGCTCCCCAAACTGCAATTCGAATTGTGGACGAAAATCGGTTCATGTTCGATGTGTTCCGCGAGCGTCGCTGGCCAAAACGATTGGCCGTGAGACGCTGCCAGGCTTGGTTATTTGCTGCCGTATTCTTCGATTACCTTCTTCATGGCGTCGTCGATCGAGATAATTCCGTCGCTTCCGGCAAGTATCTTTTTTTGCTCGTCAATGTATTGGCGGGCTGGCATGTTCGCGACTTCGCTCGATCGAGCCCTGATCTTTGAATTCTCCCAGTGGTAACACATGCCTTGGACCAGGGCGATGATCATGAAAGTCACGATGGAGCTGATCACACCCACCAGGATAATGACCGGTGTATTGATGTCTTCGTAACTGGGCTTTTCCGGCACAACATGCGTGTCAGGTGATTCAGTTCGTTCTGCCATTGCGGTAGTCATCATTCAAATAGTGGTTTGTGGTTACAGGTTTTTGAAATTGAGGGCTTCGCCAAGTCGAGGGTCTTGAAGCGGTACGAGCGGTCGGTCTCGTGCGATCAAGCAAAAAATTGCGACGAATAGGCCGATCATGCCGATCGCACATGGGATGTCGATCAACCAGCTAAATGTCAACGGTTCGCCCGGATTCAACTGAGGCATTACCAGCCAATAATGGTCAATCCAGTGGAAAACAAGGACGTAGATCGAGGCAAAAAGCAGGAAAGTCTTGTTTCGCCGCACGGTTCGAGCCATCAGGCCCAAAAACGGAATAAACAGATGACCGAACAACAAAATCAGCGACAACATTCGCCAGCCGTCACGATTAATCCGCCAGTCAAACCAAAACGTCTCTTCCGGAATGTTGGCGTACCAGATCAACATGAACTGACCGAAACCAATGTAACCCCAGAAAAAGATAAAGGAAAACATTAACTTGGCGAGGTCGTGGTAATGATCGACTGTGATCTCGTCAGTGATCCGCCCACTTCGCTGCAGCAGCAACGCGGCTAAGGTGATGGCCGCCAAACCGCCTAGAAACGATCCCGCGAAAAAGTAGACGGGAAACATGGTGCTAAACCACAACGGAGCCAAAGACATTTCAAAGTCAAACGACGAAAATACCAATGTTGCCGCAAACAAGATCATGATTGGAGCACTGAGCTTTTGCATTTTCAGGGACAAACTCTTTTCACCCGATTTGTCCTGCTTCAACGAATTGCTCAAGAAGAACCAGGCCATCAAGCCCCAAATCACGAAGTATGCGATTACCCGCGCTGTGAAGAACCACCAATTCAAATAGCCGCCTTTGAGGATTTCCAGCGGCGGTTTTTGTCCGGTCTCCTTAATCAATTCGGCAGCCGCTCCGTGTTCCGACCAGCCAATACTGTTCCACGAATAAAGGAGGTCTTGCTGCAGAACAACAGGAATCACGATCGGCAACGCCAGAATAAAAAGTGGAACGATGCACATCGCCAATAGCTCGGCCAGCCTGCGAACGGTTGCACTCCAACCGGCCCGAGTCAGATGCACGACGATCACAAAAAACAGGCATCCCAACGATGTCGTCAGCAGAAAACAAAAACTGGTCAAATACGTGAACGCAAAATGCCTGAATCCATTCTCTGAGCCGAAGCTCATCAAAAGCGACACGCCGACGCCGATTGCACCAACGATCAATGCCATTGGAATCAATTTTACGTAGTCATCACTCAACGACAGGATCGGTGAAGTGATTTTTGCTGGTCTTGTTTCGTGCATTGCAGTTACTGTTTATTCAATGACTGTTATTCAGCAGTTGCTGGTGATGTTTTTGATTAAGGCTTCGTTTTTCCAGCCGCGTTTTGAGCTTCCGCGACAGTAGTAGTCTCGGGCTGGATGCCGGTTGCTTGCAGGGCTTTCACATAAGCCACAATCGCCCAGCGATCTTCAACCGGAATCTGTCGCCGATACGGCCCCATCGTGTTTCGTCCATTGGTAATGGTGTCGAAAATGCGCCCAACCGGGTTCTTTTCATTGTTTTTGACTTCCGGATCATGAAGCGATTTGGCAGTCGTCCAAGCGGCCTGTCCCGCCGCGTTAAGTGCCAACGCACGTTCGTTTACTAACCCTTTGCCATTGCCGTCAAAGCCATGGCAAACGGCGCAATAAATCTCGAAGCGTTGCTTTCCACGAGCCAGCGTTTGAGCATCGATGTTCACCTCTTTGGGGAAAGTCGTTACCCAGTTTGGTTCCGGCGGCGCGGCCGGCGGTGCGGCACCTTCCTGCTCTTGTCCCAGCCCCGTTCTCACGCCGCCCGGATTCATTCGAACAGTTACCTTGGTCGAACCTGATTGAATACCGTGGTTGTATTCACTGCTGACTTCGAGATCGCCGCGGGCAATGGTGCCCGGCACCTGTTCTCGCATCGCTCGGAAGTCAGAAAACAGGTAATCCTTTCCCTTTTTATCGTTAGCCAGGTTCGGACTGACGGTTTGCGTCTTAAATTTTTCCTGCCAGTCCATGTCG
>CAMYNE010000055.1 GCA_947259675.1 uncultured Pirellulaceae bacterium | reverse complement strand
AAGAGCTTGCGACTGAAGAATCTCCACTAAACGACGAGAGATCCTTCACCTCGCACCTCGGTTCAGGATGACACAAGTGCAAACTCTGGAAATGCACTAAATACCGTATTGCATTGAACCAATAGAGATCATAACTGCGCGCGATTGAGATTTCACCAAAGATAAGTTAACCGCAGGCATTTTTAAGAATATGTCGACTCAACAGCGAGAGCGAGCTCTCGAACCAAGTTGCCTTTCAGCGCTGTTCGTTAATATTCCAGTCGTAATCGAGATAACTGACTCGATTACCGCCGCTTTCGACAAACTTCTTGGCGGATTCCGGGAAGTAGGGTGAGATGGCTTGGAGTTGTTGTTCCTGGCTCTGACCAAAATCAGTGCCAAACCAACTCATGATCGAACTCAAGCGCAGTTCTCGCTTCGACTGATTAACCTGGAGATTGCGGGATCGTGAGAAGAAGTCGGTTGCATTCGTCGTCAGCTGGTCCTCAAGACGGTCGGCAACATAAGCTTCATTGAGAAGCCGGGGACATCCGATCGAAGCGCACACAATCGCGAAATGAATACGGGGCTCGCCCATTTTGCGAAGTACCTTGTGTTCAATCGAATCGAGGTTGATCTGTTGATCGCCCGAAATCAGCTTCAAGTTCTTCCAAATGTTGTAACCCAACAACTTGGCTGTATGATTTCGAATGCTGGTGGTGGGATAGACCTGTAAGATCCCCTCAATCGTTACCGCATTGTAGGCGTTGATCCAATATGCCAATTTGGCTTCGTTTGAAGCTGGCTTTGCCGAATCGACTTTGCCAAGCTGTTTGATGTATTTGAGTAAGGCGTCATGGTCGGCCGAGTTTGCCTTCCAGCCTTTGTAATTGACCATTCCGTCGGAGTCGACGTACTTTTGCAAAAGCGTATGATAGGATGAGTGATCAATCTCGTTAAACGAGACGCGTTGATTTACTGGCCACTTTTGGCCGACAACTTTGTTCTGGCCAATGATCGTTTCAGCGTTCATCATGACCGCCACGACAACCACCAACAGGATTGATACTTTTGCAATCATACTCACTTTTTTCTCCATGAAAAAGTTCCATCATTTTTTGGCGATTCAGAATTCGCCAATCCAGGTCCTTTAATAGATTCAGCACCGCCCTGGTCGTCGCTGACTACGAATTGAAATACAGAATGGTTGAAGTCGAACTCAAATTCTCAATTCCGGCTCCCGACGACTTTCGACGACGACTTTCAAAATTCGTCGTTGGTCCGAGCGTTGTTTCCCAGCAAAGAGACGTGTACTTCAATCACAGCTTACAGGATTTCGCAAAAATAGATCTTGCTCTGAGAATTCGTGAATCGGACGACGAATTCTGCGTCACTTTTAAGGGCCCAAACCGCGACAAACAGGCGAAAATTCGCAGCGAAACGGAGTTGTCGCTTGAAGATTCAACCGCTGCCAAAAAAATGAAAGCACTCTGTCTTGGATGTGGTTTTTTTGAAGAAGCCGACGTGGTCAAGCGCCGTGAATCGTTCGAAATCGAGTTGGAGGGTCAACCGGTTCAAATCTGCATCGATGAAGTTGACGAACTTGGATCGTTTGTGGAATTGGAAATGCTGGTTGACGATTCATCGCCAGGACAAGCGTCGCTCGTCGCACCGGCGAAGGCACAATTATTGAAGTTCGCCGATGAGTTAGGGTTGGCTAATCCGATTACAACTTCCTATCTGGATCTGTTGCTGCAAAAGCGCGGATAACGAGCTTGCGAATTAAAACGCCGTGAGCTAACTCCTTCCCCGGTCTCGAAGGAATTGAGACTGCCTGTTAGGTTAGTTAGATGGCTAACCCAAATCCTGGCGGCGACTCTGAAACAGCTAACCCGTTGACAACTTCAATTTCGTCGAAAAGTGGGTTTAATTTTGGCTTGATGGCGCTTTATCAAGTCCTGGTGCGAACCGGTTGGATCTTCAAAACCGAGAGCATCATCATGCCGGCCGTGCTCGACCTGATCGGTGGCCAAGGCTGGCTTCGCGGGTGTTTGCCGATGCTGAATCGGTTTGGTCAAAGCATCCCTCCCCTGCTGATCTCAGATTGGCTTCGCAATCGAAAGATCAAAAAGTGGGCGCTGGCCGCGGCGACGATTTTGATGGGAATCTGTTTCCTGATGTTGTCGCTGGTTTGGTGGCTTTCGGGCGGCACTCCAAGTTGGTGGTTGCCAATCGTGTTTCTCGTCATTTACGGCGTCTTTTTCTCGAGCGTTGGAATTAATCAGCTGGTTTTCAGCACGATGATCGGCAAGCTGATTTGGACGCGGCAGCGTGGTCGGCTGATGGTGATTTCCTCAACGCTAGGTGCAATTAGCGCGATCTCGTTCGCTTGGATATTGCTCAACCTGTGGTTGAGTGAGACAAGCGGCAATTTCGTGTGCATTTTTGCGTTTACGGGTTGTGCCTTTTTGTGCGCGGGCTTACTGACGGTGTTTTTGAAAGAAGACGAAGACACTCCAACAGGCACCAAACGGACGGCCGTGGAGCTTTTCCGGTTGTCGATTGCAACGTTAGCGATGGATAAGAACTTTCGTCGGCTCGCCATCATGGCCAGCTTATTCGGGATGTCGATGACGTTGTTTCCGCATTACCAGGCTTTGGTGCGCGGCGAATCCAAACTCGGCCTGACCGCAATGATTCCCTGGCTGATCGCGCAAAACATTGGTGCCTCATTGTTCGCCATTCCAACAGGTTGGGCTGGCGACCGTTTTGGTTACCGCATCGTGTTGCGAACGTTGATGCTTGCGATTTGCATGATCCCGATTTTCGCGTTGGTACTGGCACGAATGGGCCCAACGGGACAACCCTTGTTCATTTTCCTGTTCTGCCTGATTGGGCTGACGCCCGTGACAATGCGGGGATTTTTCAATTACACTTTGGAAATCGTCAAAGAGAAGTACCATCCACGCTATTTATCGACACTGGGTCTGTGCATGGCCGCGCCCGCGATTCTGACTTCGAGTTTGCTGGGAGCGATGATTGATTGGTTTGGTTTTGAGCCCATCTTTGTCTCAGTTGCCGCACTCGTGTTTGTGGGCTGGCTGTTGACGATGGGTCTGGAAGAGCCACGACATAAATAGGTCGGAATTCGGAGGTCGGAATTCGGAGGTAGGTGACACTGCCAACTCTTACGTTCCGATGTCTTCGTTCCAAACGTCGGGGAACTTTTCTTCAAACTCCTGCATCAGCGACCGGCATTCCTGATTATCAACAACATCGACTTTCACACCCCGGGACCGCAGGAGATTTTCTTCACCCATGAATGTGCGATGTTCACCAATGACCACACGCGGAATCTTGTAAAGCAAGATTGCGCCGCTACACATCGGACAGGGAGACAAAGTCGTATACAACGTGCAGTCACGATAAAAACTGGCCGGTTTGCGTCCAAGGTTTTCGAGCGCATCCATTTCTCCGTGGCGAATCACACTGCCTTGCTGCACTCGTTGATTGTGACCGCGTCCGACAATTTCGTTGTTATGGATGATGACCGACCCAATCGGGATTCCGCCGGCAGCATATCCCAAACGTGCTTCAACTAACGCAGCGGCAAGGAATTCATCCATTTTGCTGTACCTTTTTCCTAGTTTCTGGTATCCAAGTTTATCCGCTTGGCCCTTTTTGGATAGCGAATCATTAAAAAGTGCCGCGTTCGTTGACAGTAACGGGAATGCGTCGATAATTGCAGGTCAAATTAATAACTCGTGTTTTGGGAGATTCAAGAAATGTTGTTGAAATCTGGTTTTGTTTTTCTTGCCTGTTTCGGTCTGATGTTGACCACAGGTGGCGACGATGATCTATCGGGCATCAAGTGTATCGTCAATGGCGACCATGCCGCGACCAAGGATGCCTCGGCAAAACACATGGACGGTGAAGTTTATTTTTGTTGCGAAGATTGTGTCAAAATGTTTGAGGAAGATTCCTCCAAGTTTGAAGTGAAGGCCAATCACCAAATGGTTCTGACCGGACAATACGTTCAAAAGGGTTGCCCTTTTTCAGGAAATGCCCCGAATGAAAAATTTGTTACCGAAGTCGGTGGTGCTGAAGTTGGTTTTTGCTGTTCCGGGTGTCAAAGTAAAGTTGAGTCCGCAGCCGATGTTGCTGCCAAAGCCAATCTTGTCTTTACGAAAGCTGCATTCGCAAAAGGCTTCGAAAAGGACAATTTGAAAGACGTCAAATGCTTGTTCATGAAGAAAAAAGACGCCTTGAAAGAACACGCAGTTGATTATCGCGAAGGCAAAGTATATTTCTGCTGCAAGAATTGCCCCAAGAAGTTTGCCAAGGACACGGCCAAATATGCTGCACTCGCGAACCACCAATTGGTTGAAACGGGTCAATTCACACAAAAGGCTTGTCCAATTTCTGGAAGGCCGGTCGATGAAAAGCAGTCGGTTGAAGTCGGCGGTACAAACGTAACGTTTTGTTGTGGTAATTGTGTCAAGAAAGTCAACGACGCGGCCGATGACGCTGCGAAGGCTGAATTGGTATTCGCCGACAAGGCATTCGAAAAAGGATTCGAAAAGAAAAAGTAAACCGGAACAGTTTATCGAAGCGATATTTCAAACGCCCGGCAACTTGAGTTGGCGGGCGTATTTTTTTCGGAGAAAGGAGACCTTGTTGTGGAGACGAACGCAGAACGAAACAACCTACTTGTTGTAGGCGGCTTCTTCATGTTCCGGAATTCCCAGTAACTCGGGATCGGTTGTGTTTTCGCCCTCGATCACAGGGATCGGTCGAAAGTCAAACCACTCGCCAAGTGCCATTCGATTGTCGGCCGGAATCAACAATCCAGCCCCGAGATTGAAAATGGAGCCCATCCAAACCTCGGATTCCCGGGAGATATTCCCGTCGCTCACAATAATGTCGAATTCAATTCCGTAATGGATCCTGCCCGAGACTCGACTGCCAACAAGTTTGCCCTGGTAGACATAGACCATTCCCTTGAGTTCATCATCCAACGATTTCGCAGAATCCGTAATCAGATAGTGGGCGATCCAACGTTCTCCTTCTTCGACAGGGATGAAACCAACCGGAGCGTCTTTTAGTTCGGCCGGATCCTCGTCAGGCACCTGGCGACTCATAAATATCCCGCTCATCACCCGCGGCGTAAATAATTGGGATGTGGCGATGGGAGCCCTTTTGATCTGCAAGGTAATAAACAACGAGTCGTCATCGACTGGATCGTCCCATTTCAGTCGCGTACCATCGGAGTTGGAAAGCCAGACTTCCAGGTTGGCCGTCCGGTAATAGCCACGATTGAACAATTTCGGATTGCGTTCATCATTCCCGCGGTAATAGACGCCACCGAGTCGCTTGGGATGTCGGCGCCGCGGTGGTACGGGTCGCGTGCTGGCCGGACCGTAATTGCCTTCTGCGCGTTCCCCGCGCAGCTCGGCAATCGTAAGTTCCAGTTGTTCAATTTGTGAGTTCGTGCTTTGGACAGCGCCGAAATGATACATTCCAAAACCAATCGCAATGAAAGCCATCAGGCCAGCGAAATAATGAAGGTAGCCGATCCGTTCCAGTCCTTTTTTGGGTCGGGCGAACTCATTCGCTTGCGGCTCATTCTTGCGAACTCGTGACCTCTTAATTCGCTCGGCAATGACGATATACAAAAGAAATACGACCAACGGAAAACCCAAAAACTGAAAATACTTGCCGTCCCGTTCATAAGCAGTTCGAAGAGGGTCGAAATATCGATGGAAGTATCTCGAGATCGTTGCCCAAAGCCCCGATTCGCCAGGGGCCAGGACCTCAGGCCAAATGGAACCCTGGGATATCCATTCGCGAAAGACTTCAATTTCGGCTTGGCTTAACGGCGCTCCCTCATTGGGCATGCGGTAAGCTTCATCACCTGAAATGATGCGTTGGAAGAGTTCGCTTTGTTCTGGATCGTTTCCAAGGATGGTGTTGCCCGTGTGGCCTCCGGCTTCGCTCAGAGTTTTTGATTCAAGGTTCAACCCAGCTTCGGTTTCTTTCGAGTTGTGACATCTGAGGCATTTGCGTTGCAGGATCGGCCAGATTTGCGTCTGAAAATTGATCCCGACGGGGGTGTCGTCGGCTTCTCCAACATCTTCAATCGCGCCATCAACCCGCAATACGATCGCCAGGCAGACCAACACAAAACAAACGGGCTGCAGCAATCGAATCATCATACGGGTTGAGTCACTTTTGTTGGTCTAAGCTCGTAAACACATATTTTGGCGACAAAAATGCGATCTTTCAACAATCTTGGGCATTTGTCATAATTCGTCCGTTGTACATGAGATTACCAACTTATCGCTCAAGGATGAACGGTGCGCATCTTTTTTTCTGTTGGAGAACCCAGTGGCGACCTGCATGCCTCGAACCTGATTCGTCATCTCAAAGCCCGCAACTCAAATATCGAATGTGTTGGCTATGGCGGACCTAAAATGCAAGAGGCGGGATGCAGGCTCCATTTCGACCTCACGCAACTGGCAGTGATGTTTATTTGGGGAGCACTAAAAAAGATCGGTCAATTCCGGCAGCTCGCAAGTGATGCGGAAAAATTCTTCAAGTCAAACAAAGTCGATGCCGTCGTCCTCATCGATTTTTCCGGGTTCAACTGGTGGATCGCCAAGCGGGCAAAAAAGCAGGGGATTCCGGTGTTCTTTTACGGCGTGCCCCAGATGTGGGCGTGGGGTGGCTGGCGAATCAAAAAAATTCGCAAATGGGTCGATCACGTATTATGTAAATTGCCTTTCGAAGCGGACTGGTTCGAAAAACGCAATTGCCAGGCGACATATGTCGGCCATCCGTTTTTTGATCAACTGAGTGCGCAAACTTATGACGAAGAATTTGTAGAATCGTGTAAGCAACCTCACGAAAAACTCCTGACACTGCTGCCCGGTTCACGAAACCTGGAAGTCGAAAATCACTTGCCGATGCTGTTGTCGGCTGCCAACGTCGTCAAACAACGAGTTGAAAACGTGCGGGTCGCAGTCGCCTGCTTCAACGCAAAACAGTTTGCGCGGGCCGAAGAGCTGTTGGCAGAGCATGAGGTCGAGGCAGACCTTTATTTGGAACGAACTCCCGAGCTGATGAAGGGGGCGGATGCGTGTATCGCCTGCAGCGGCTCGGTTTCCCTGGAGTTGCTTTTTCATCGCAAGCCAACGGTCATCGTCTACAAGCCCAGTTGGCTGTACATGTTGATGCGACCCTATTATCTGAAAGTTAAATTCATCACGCTGGTCAACCTGATTGAGACCGATGATATTGGGGCGACATCCCGGAAGATTTACGATCCTGATGCCCCAGACGCGATTCCAACCGTGATGCCGGAGTATTTGACCCCGGTCGATCGGTCCGCTGATATGGCTGGCCACGTGATTGGCTGGTTCAAGAATCCAGAGACTGCAGCCGAAAAATCCGCCAAGATGGACGAGTTGGCGACGAAGTACGCTCTTCCGGGTGCCACGGAACGGGCGGCTGATTACATCCTGGACGCAATCTCCCCCTTGACCTATCGGCGCATCGACAAGAGCCAGATTCCGGCGTTTTCGTTGGAACATTTGGACCAAGCAGCCGAAACCGTTTTTGTCGGACCCGCAAGCGACAAAAAAGCCGCTTGAGCAGTTTTGGCGCGTTGAATTGTCCCGACGTTCATGGAACAACCGCCTTTGTTCGCTAGAATAATTGAGTCATTTCTATAGGTGGAGTCTTTCAGTGCTGTTTCAAGAGCCACGTGCGACGGCGTACGACTTTAGTTTTTCGTTCCTGGGTTTTCCGGTTCGCGTTCATCCGGCATTTTTTATCATGCCGGTTATCTTGGGCGGATCCGTTTTTTCAATGGCGGAACAGCTCGAAGTTAACATCGGAGTGACGTTGCTGGTTTTGGTCGTCGTCTTTTTTATCTCAATTTTGGTTCATGAGCTTGGGCACACGTTTGCATTTCGGATGTTCGGTATTCCGTCTCGAATTCTTCTCTACTGGATGGGCGGACTGGCGATTCCGGATGCAGGTGGTGCCTGGTCAATCCGGTCGAAACAAAGTCTGACTTCGAATCAACAGATCCTGGTTTCATTGGCCGGTCCTTTTTTTGGATTCTGCCTGGCTGGCGCGTTTATTGGTCTCGTGTATTTGTTGGGTGGCGAGATCAAAGTTCTGACTGGCAGTTTCATGCCAACCCTTGTCCCGGACTTGCGCAATACCAGTTTAGCAGGTAACGGGGCGATGTTTATTTTCTTATTTATGGGCATGTGGGTGAATGTATTCTGGAATGTCTTAACTCTGGCTCCCGTTTTTCCGCTGGACGGCGGTCAGGCTACACGCGAGTTGTTGAACCAGTTCGATCCGAGTAATGGCATCCGCTATAGTCTTATCGCTTCAGTCGTTGCGGCAGCGCTCATCGCAGTCTACGCACTGAGCATTGGCGATCATTTCATTGCATTCTTCTTTGGTTACATGGCGTACATCAATTATCAATCACTCAATTCATTTGGCTCCTTCGGTGGGCGGGGGCCCTGGTAGGCGTCTCAAGGGCGAACCTTTGATCCGGATTCTCTGCTGAATAACCAATGACCAATGACCAATGACCAATGACCAATGACCAATGACCAATGACCAATGACCAATGACCAATGACCAATGACCAATGACCAATGACCAATG
>CAMYNE010000054.1 GCA_947259675.1 uncultured Pirellulaceae bacterium | reverse complement strand
CGACTTGCTCATGTGCCGCCAGTGAAATCAACTTTTCTGGCCCAACTTCAAATTTCGAAGCGGACAGTCTGGGAAATTCAAACTCGTTTGCCCCTTCAAGATCAGTTGCGACGACATACTCGGGCTCAAACTCAATCGCCTGCTGGACCAGAAGATCCAAACGAAGATGCCCCGAGATTCCAAAAACATTAAAACCCGGTAAAGTACGCACGACCGCCAAGGCATTTTGCCCGATGCTTCCGGTCGAACCGAGAATCGCGATGTTCTTGCTACGGGTCATGCAACTAATCAGTCGGCTGTGAAATATCAGCAGTCTTACAAGGTGTCCGGACGAAGATCGTGATTAAAGCTCACGCGTGTTGAAATATTCAAAACAGCGCTTACAGAATGCAACGTAGTTATTTCAATCACAATTATTCGCCCCAAGTTCCAGAACGAACTGGAGAGGCTCGCATTTTCATGCGTTTCCTAGGTATTTCGGCGAATGGGGCATTCTAAATGGGGTCGGAATTGGCCACAAGACGAACCGGCCAGCGTCCTAGAAGATTCATTATAACCCCGATAAATTGTTCTTCTCGGTTCTCAATTACAGACCGGGACAAAATTATGAATACAATTTGCACGCATTAGGCGCATTCTGTGCTTATTGTATGCGTTTCTACATCAATTTAATTACGTAAACAAAAAAGCAGGCCCAGGAATGGACCAGGAACCAAATAAACGTAGCAGTGAAACTCCAAACAACTCAAACATGATCTGGTTCGCACTGATCATTGTTGTAGCGCTGGCTGTGTCCGCGTTTATGATCATGAATCAATCAAAGAAAAAGATCCAGTTTAGTGAGTTTCAACGTCTCCTCGAGGTAACCAGGTACAAGGACATTGGCTCTGATGAACTCGTGATCAGCAAAGAATTTCCCGGAAAAATAACGGTCAAAGAACCCGGTTCTCGCGGAAGATTAGTTGAATACAGCCACCCGACAGACATCAAAATCGGCAGCCAAAGAATTACGGGCTATGTCAAATATCGTGTTGCTTCGGAAACCAGTGCCGAACTTCAACCCACCAGTTTTGTTGTCAACAAAGACAAATCGGAAAAAGTGACTGAAGAACTGAGCAAAGCTCTTACGCTCGCTAACGCGGGCGGAAAATGGGATTACTCGGAGGGACCAGACTTTTTTGACAAATACGGATTCCTAATCATCACGATGGGTCTGATCACACTGCTGTTTTTCATGATGATGCGACGACTTGGCGGTGCCGGCGGCCCCATGCAGTTTGGACGTAGTCGAGGCAAGCTCTATGCCGAAGAAGAATTGGGAATTTCGTTTGACGATGTGGCCGGTATTGACGAAGCGGTTGAAGAGGTAAAAGAGGTCGTCGACTTTTTGCAGAAACCTGAAAAGTACCAAAAACTCGGCGGTCGGATTCCGTGTGGTGTTCTCCTGGTAGGCCCGCCGGGAACTGGAAAAACACTTCTCGCAAAAGCGGTTGCCGGTGAAGCGGGTGTTCCTTTCTTCAGTCTCTCCGGGAGTGATTTTGTTGAGATGTTTGTTGGTGTTGGTGCGGCGCGCGTCCGTGACATGTTCCAACAGGCGGTTCAAAAAGCCCCGTGCATCATTTTCATCGATGAACTTGATGCTTTGGGAAAATCAAGGAGTGGAAGCCTCGTGGGGGGCCACGACGAACGCGAACAAACATTAAACGCGCTTCTCGTCGAAATGGACGGCTTTGCTACCAACAGCGGCGTGATCGTGATGGGTGCCACCAACCGACCCGAAACACTCGATCAGGCGTTGATGCGTCCCGGACGATTTGATCGACATGTACTGGTCGATCGCCCGGATGTCCGAGGTCGTGAAGCGATTCTCAAAGTCCACGTCAAAAACGTAAAACTTGATCCCTCCGTCAATTTGCAACAAGTCGCTTCGATCAGCCCGGGCTTTGCAGGTGCCGATCTTGCCAACCTGGTCAATGAAGCCGCGTTGCTTGCCGCTCGAAAAGAGAAATCGGCGGTGGGAATGACGGAATTCAATGAAGGCGTCGAACGGGTCACGGCCGGTCTTGAAAAGAAACAACGAGTGATGAACTCCGATGAAAAGCAACGAGTTGCGTATCACGAGAGTGGTCATGCGTTGGTTGCCTATAGTCTTCCAAATACCGATCCGGTTCATAAAGTCTCAATTATTCCGCGTGGCTTGGCCGCTTTGGGTTACACCATGCAGCGTCCTGAGGCGGACCGGTACCTGATGACCCAGAGTGAATTGGAAAGCCGACTGCAAATCCTGTTGGCAGGCACACTCGCCGAAGAAATGATCTACAGAGACATTTCGACAGGTGCCCAAAATGATTTGGAGCGTAGTACCGATATCGCCCGAGCCATGGTCATGCAGTACGGGATGAGCCGACTGGGACGTATTAACTACAAACAGGATCGCAGCAGCCCGTTCCTCGCGGGAGTGTCTGGAGACGGCGGTGATCGACATTTCAGCGAAAAAACATCTCGCGAAATAGACGAGGAAGTCAAACGAATTATTGACGAAGCGATTGAAAAAGTTCGGCACATCCTGGATGTTCGACGTGACGCGTTGGTCGCTTTGACCGAGTTACTGATCGAAGTCGAATCGGTTGACTCAGACGAATTAAAACGCATCGTCGAAGAAAACTCGCCAGGACCAATTGTCGTCCCCGGTACCGAGGTTGCACCTAGTCGCCAAGCAAATTCTCGAGTCGTCGAAGGTGATTCGGATCAAAAGGGTGTCAACGCAAGTAGCTGACAAGACCGATTGGTTGTGAGGTTGACAGGCAAGTCTAAAATGGCCTGCCATTTATTTGGCTTGAGCTGGTGAATTCACGATCTTGCGCCGCTGCTAGCTACTTAATCCTTGACGGTTGTAGTATTTGATCCGAGTGCCTCCAACGTGTTAGCAGTTGAAGGGCCGATCAACCTCATGCGGTATTCCGCGGTTTCCGAACTTGTGAAGTGGGTCGGTCTGTAGGTCGGCTGCGCGAAGGATCGCAAGACTTTCTGGGGTTGGGCAGGGATGAGCCATCTTAAATCATATCGCTCGTTCTCCGAACGATGGTGGCCAACCGCGCGCAAAATCCGGCGATCTGACTATCTGTTAATCAATCGTATTCGCGAACGAGCTGAACAGCTGAAGTCGTCATCTCAGGACAAGTTTTCGGAAATCGTTGAAGAACTCCGCCAAAAAATCGGCGTAGGGATGGATATCCTCGACGGGAAAGTCGTAGTCGAATCGTTTGCTCTGACCTCGGAAGCTCTGCGGCGAACCACTGGCAAAGTCTATTACGATGTTCAACTTCTGGGTGGCTTGGTGCTGGCAACCGGTTGCGTCGCTGAAATGCAAACGGGCGAAGGAAAAACAATTACGTGCGCATTGCCATCCGTATTGTATGGATTCGCAGGAGGTGGTGTTCATGTTGCGACGACGAATGCCTATCTCGCCGAACGTGACCACCAGGAACTGATCCCGATTTTTGAATTGCTCGGGCTGTCTTCCGGTTTAATCAATAACGATCAAGACTTTGATGCAAAGCAGAAAGCCTATGCGTGCGACATTACCTACGGAACTGGTTACGAATTCGGTTTTGACTTCCTGCGAGACCAACTTGCGATACGCAATCAACCGAGCCTACCGCTGGGAACCAGATTTCTCAGTCGCCTTCGCGGTATGAAAACGAATAAGTTGAATTTAATGCAACGTCGACTCTCATTCGCCGTGATCGATGAAGCCGACAGTGTACTGATTGACGAGGCAACGACTCCTTTGATTCTTTCCGGGGCTGGCGGCAAGTCCATTCCAAACCGCGAGGTCTATGAACATGCCTTGCAAGTGGCCGACTCGCTCGTTGAAGACAGAGACTACGAAGTTGATCTCGTCAAAAAAACCATCGAGTTGACCGAAGAAGGCTGGCAGAACGCTCACCTTCAATTGCCGTCGCACATTCAAGCTCGACTCCAGCGACCGTGGTCGCAATATATCGACCAATCTCTTCGAGCCAGGTTGATGATGCATTATGAAGTCGATTATGTGGTACAGAATAAGCAAGTTGTTATCGTCGACCAGAACACCGGGAGACTTCACGAAGAAAGAAAATGGCGCAGCGGTCTTCACCAAGCGGTCGAAATGCGTGAAGGCGTCCCACTCACCGAAGAACGCGAAATCGAAGCCCGAATTACGCGACAGCGGTACTTTCAGTTTTATGATCGCGTCAGTGGAATGACGGGAACGGCGACCGGAAACGAAGCCGAACTGCTCGAGTTTTACCAGCTACCGGTAGTGGAAATCCCCCGGAATAAACCTTCCAAACGACTGAAGTTGCCAACCCGGTTTTTTGCAAGCGCTGAGGCGAAATACCAGGCAATCGCCAAAGAGGTTGACAAAAAATGCAACTTGGGCCAACCCGTTCTTGTGGGAACACGAACGATCACTCAAAGTCGCGAATTGGCCATCCTGCTCGAACAGGCTGGCATTCAACACACGTTGCTTAACGGAACCCAGGACGATCACGAAGCAGCGATTATTTCTCGTGCAGGGCTCGCAGGCAGTGTCACGATTGCCACCAACATGGCTGGACGCGGCACCGACATTCGACTCGACGACCAGGCCTATGACTCCGGCGGCCTTCACGTGATTGTCGTCGAACATCACGACTCGCCGCGCGTTGATCGTCAGCTGATCGGGCGGTGTGCCCGTCAGTCGGACCCTGGATCGTGCCAGTATTTTGTGAGCGCCGATGACGAAATCATTGCTCGCTACAAGCCGTCGTTGGCAAAAACGCTTAAAGCCGGGGCCGATTCGTCCGGTGAATGCCGCGGCAATTATGACACCGCCATCAGAGAATTGCAGACGCGAATCGAGAAAATCCATTTCGCCGCCCGTCAAAAAATGGTTTTGCATGATCGCTGGACGGAATCGGTTCAAAAAACGGTCGCAAAACTCGCCTAGAATATGAACCACAATCAAGACACGTACGGAGTAAGCCTTTGTTCTTGAACACCCACAACTTGCTGGCAATCACGCTGTTTGTATTTTGCCCTCTGGTCTGCGCTGTTGGAATTACCGCGCAGCAGCCACCGGAAAATGACCAGGATTATTTTGACGCCAAATTTGGTGCGGGCGACGACGCATTTACGGAACCCATCGAGGAAATCAAGGTGGCGACCGCTGAAATGGGAATCGTCAAAAAAATCCATGTCAAAAAAGGTGATACGGTCGGCCCGAACGACCTGTTGATCGAATTAGACATGTCCGTGCTCGAAGCGACTCGCCGCATCGCCGAATCAAAAGCCAATAACAAGGCGCGAATTAAAGCTGCCGAAATTGAATTTCAAATCAAAAACACTCGGTACGAAAAACTTGTAAGTCTTGTTCGGGATGGAGCCGGCAGTCCCGAAGAGGGAGAACGCGCTTTGGCCGATACACAAGTTGCCAAACAAAATATTGAAGCTCTACTTGAAGAGGCAGAACAACATCGACTAGAGGTTCAACAATACGAAGCCCAGATGGAACGCCGACGTATTCGCAGCCCGATACATGGGCAGGTCGTTGAAATCAGGAAAAAGGTCGGGGAACACATCTCCAACAATGATCCGCACATCGTAACCGTGGTGCGCTTCGATACCCTTCGGGCGATTTTTCATATTGCCACTGCAAAAGCAATAAAAATGCAAAAGGGTGACATCGTCGAAGTTGTTGTACCCGAAACCAATCAGCGCACCAGAGCTGAAGTTGAGTTTGTGGCACCCATTACCCAAGCGGACAGTGGGCGAGTTCGAGTTGATGTCACGATTGACAATCAAACTCACGAATTTAGAAGCGGAGTGAGATGCCGACTGGTCGGTGGCATCGTTCGTGCGACTTCGAATTTACGACACCAACGTTAAAAAAGTTTTCTTACCCAAGCGAGCCATGGACGGCATCCCAATCAACCAAACGGCGACAACTCCGGAAAACGAGAAGGACTCAGTTTCCAGACCATCGCCGGTGAAAGCCAATTCGTCTGCAACACTCAGCTCGAACAATTCGGGCCTGGTCAAGTTGGGCGCGGACTTGCGCGCGGTCACGTCAACTGCCAATTCACGCGCAGAATTCATCTCGTTAACTTTGGAAATCGCAATACAGCGATCACCATTGCTTTATTGTGCTTGGATAGAAAGTTCACAGGACGATACACCAAGAATCGTCGATTCGCGATCTGCTAACCCAACGCTTGATAATGCTCAAGTCCAAAACCAGCTCGTTGAAAATTCTGCGCTTGCCATGCAAACGCAAAGAGTCCAGGTTTCCTCGACTGAAATGCTTCGCGGTGCAAAAGTTATCGCCGTCCCGTTCTTCATTGACGATCAAATGACGGCCGTACTCTGCGGCCTTGTTCACAACAGTGCGCAGAACAACAGCGAAGGTCTTCTCGTCTGCCAACTGATCACATCACACTACGATCTTTGGCGAGCGCGTGACGAAATGACCTTGCTCGCATTTGAAGTTCGCAACACAGCAACCGTGTTGGAACTCGTTGGCAAAGCCCAAAACAGCCATACCGTGCGTGGCGCCTGCTATCGAATCGCCAATGAAATAAAAAACTTGTTTCGTTGTGATTATGTGGCGATTGGTCTTCGCAATGGCGACAAGGGATGCTGCAAGCTGATGTCGATTTCCGCCACATCGGAGTTTGATAACGCATCTAAAACAACGATCTTCTTCCGGGCGGCGTTTGATGAAGCAGTGATGAGGAGCAGCTATACAGTCTATCCCCCACGCAAAGCTGAACAACGGAACGCCGCCCTGGGGCACAAGAAACTTGCCACCCATTTGCGATGCGAAGCCGCGATCACAATTCCGGTTCGCAACCACGAAGGAGAAATCCTCGGTGCACTCACGATTGTTGGAAATCGAGCCATCGATCGTAACTCAACGACTCGAAATTTGATTCATGCTTTGGAACATCCCCTGGGTAGCGTGATCGAAATTGTGCAGGACGCGGAAGGCGGATTTTTTCGACGAATGACCCGACTAATGGTTTCCAATCAGAAAACAAATCTGGTTTGGGCTGCCTGGGTCGTGACCCTCATTACACTCATTGTGATGTTTGTTCCGGTTCCCTATCGAATTCACTGTTCGTGTACGGCGGAGCCTGTCGTCCGCCGAGTTAGTGTTGCGCCATTTGACGGATTGCTCGAAAATACTTTTGTCGAGCCCGGCGATCTGGTGACAACAGGACAACTTCTTGCCCGAATGGACGCTCGCGAGATCCGCTTTGAACGTGCTGGAATCGAAGCAGACAAGACGCGTGCGATCAAAAAGAGCGATACGCATCGGGCCAAACAGGAAATTCCCGAAATGATCATGGCCAATCTTGAACGGGCTCAACTGGAACAGAAAGCGAGGATCCTTGAACATCGCGAACAAAACTTCGAAATCGTCAGCCCCATTGATGGAATCGTGCTCTCTGGAAGCATCGATAGACGAGAAAACTACCCCGTCACGTTGGGGCAATCGTTGTTTGAAGTCGCTCCCATCGATCCATTACGCGTCGAATTGGCCGTGCCCGTCGATGAAATTATGCGCGTCAAGGCAGGACAGTCGGTCAAGTTTCGTTTTGACGGGTTTGGTACACAAACCGTCGAGGGACTCATCAACCGAATTCGGCCAAGCACCACAATTCGAGATGATAAAAACGTGTTTATCGCCGAAGCCGTACTCAATAACCAGGATGGATATGTTCGCCCAGGTATGGAAGGACACGCCCGAATCTATGGTTCGAAACGACGACTCGGTTGGACAATTTTTCATCGTCCCTGGGAACGATTCGTCACGGCTATCGGTTTTTGACAGTCTGTTGGCAAATAACTTTAACTAAGCCCAACCCAATTCAAGCCCGACAATTTCGACGTGGAAAACAAACCGCCAACCAGCATCGCTCATCATGCCACAGTTGAACTGGCCAACACCAAACTCCTCCTGCGCCCCGAACTTACTTTTCATTTGCAAGAATACAAGGGCAAACCATGCTACTTGATCGAAGACGAATTGAACTCCAGATACTTCCGCACGGGACTGGCGGAATACAACTTCATTTCGCTGCTTGATGGATCAACGACCGTCGCTCAAGCTGTGGCCCAAACCGCTTCGCAATTGGGAAACCTCGCCATCACGGAGTCAGACGCCATCACCATTTGCAAATGGCTCCTTGATAATAATTTGGCGTCGACCGGTGTTTCCCGAACGTCGGAGCGCCTCATCGAATCATTTGAAGAGTCGCATCGAAAGCGAACACTACAAAAACTCAATCCAGTTACTCCAAAATTCCCGATGTTCAATCCAGATCGACTGGTCGAACTAATAAATTCGACAATCGGCTGGTTGTTCAGCTTCCCTTCGTTTTTGGTCTGGCTGACGGTCGTGGCAATTGGCCTTTACCACGTTGCTGCGAACTGGGATTTAATGAAGGGCAGCGCGTCCACCGTGCTGTCGACGAACACAGGGGAGGTGAAGAACCAGCCCTTCGTCTTCGTCTACGACCAGGACGGCACGCTCGTCGAGCCCAACGCCAGCCCCGTGAACACGGTGCCGACCACGCAGAACACGCTCGTCGACACGGCGCTCGTCTTCAGCACCGCGAACGGCAACGCGATCAGCGTCGCGGACAGCGACGAT
>CAMYNE010000053.1 GCA_947259675.1 uncultured Pirellulaceae bacterium | reverse complement strand
TTCACCAAGCTGATAAACTTCAAATTGAGAGTCGCCGAGTTGGATTTTGTCGCCTCTTTTTAACCACTCCGATTCTACTGCTTTACCATTGACGATGACCGAGGTGCCACGGCTTTGAATTGCGGTTCCATTTGGACCACGGAAAATCGCACAATTGAGACCTACATCTTGCTCGTGTTTGACGTTGTTCCGGAGCAGACATTTCTGCGTCTTGATTGGATAGAACTCGCCAGTTTGGGTCTCGTCGACCAGGCGCAAAACCAGGTCGCTCGATGTAAAGTCCATATTTGTAGTCATTTTCGATGGCATCTCTTTAAATGTTCATTTCCACGACGAATTCTGTGAAAGTTCGTAACACCATTTAGCTTTCGCGTGTTGGGTGGTCAATCAAAAACAGGCAATTTGATATTGCTGGCAGTCGAGCAAGCGACCTCAAACGTTACGACCTGCGTATATGGAACGACTGTTATCAGTCCCGGAAATTGGGAGCGTCGAAGGCGAACCCCGCTTATTTAAGCCGGATGCGGCTTGGATCACTCGTCCCATTTTGGAGCAGCTGTTTGATAAGACTTTTCTTTGTTCAGGCGGGCGCTAGGATTAGAAGTAGAGATAAAACCATAAAACGAGTGCTGGAGAATATTTGCAAAAAATTTAATTGTCGTTAAAACGCGAACTATAGTTCCTGAGCACAGCCCGAAACGAGGGCAGACTGTACGTAAAAACACTGAAGTTTGGGAACACATAATGGCGCGTAAAGACATATTGGAAAGCATGAGGGAAGTTCTTGTGCAGCGTCGTCTAGCCTTACGTCAAGCCATCAACGGCGATGACCGACTATTGAAGGAATTAACTCAAGCCGGTGGTGACATCATCGACTTTGCAAGTGATACCGCGTTCGGCGAATTGAGTTCGCAATTGGCGGAAGTTGAAAGCCGGGAACTGCGAGCCGTCGATGTTGCGTTGGAGCGAATGCGTGAAGGCACCTACGGCAAGTGTGAAGCATGCAATTGCAATATTCCTGCCGCACGGCTGCAGGTGTTGCCGTACGCGACATTTTGTATTGACTGCAAACGAAAGGCTGAGAAAGCAGGAGTCGAACCTGGCGCTGTTGTTGATTGGTCAAAAATCCTGGACTTACCTGAAGACCTGCCCATCAACGACTTCAATGTTTCGTAACTGTTACAACCGGACCCAAATCCTGGCTGAATAAGCAAACTCGCCAGTCATTTCTCGAAATCGAGATCGTCAACTGGTAGTCTGAATCTCATTCAGCCGCACTAATCAAATCGCCTGAAATGTATTCCAAACAAAAAAACCGATTTTCGATTCAGACTGTCGCTTATCTAGCTTTGTCGTTGGCCGCTTTGCTAACGCCCGCCAATCTGGTCTCGCAGGAAATGGCTGCGGACGACGCTCGAGAACAGCTGTATGCGGAACTGGCGGAGCAAGCGGCGCAGGAGCAATTTTCAATTGTTCGTAAAATTGTGAAAGCGACCCAACCATCGGTTGTGCACATCGAAGCGAAAAAGAACCAGAAATTGAAGGTTAGCGCCGGAACAGCTGACGCCCACCAACGCTCCGTGATAGAAGAAGCCGGTTCTGGCGTTGTCCTCCAACACCGAAATCAAACGTTCGTGGTCACGAATTATCACGTCGTTGAAGATTCTGATATCGAAAATATCCGCATCGAAGCCGACGGCAGGTTTTTCTACCCTACGCGAATCGAGCATGATTCGTCGACCGATCTTTCCGTCCTATTTACGGACCAAAGCGACTTAGACGTTGCTCGAATCGGTAATAATAACGAAGTTCAAATTGGAGATTTCGTGGTTGCGGTGGGCAGTCCTTTTGGACTGAGCCATTCGGTGAGCTACGGAATTATCAGTGCCAAGGGTCGTCGAGACCTTGAGCTTGGTCCACAAGGCGTTCGGTTTCAAGACTTTTTGCAAACCGATGCAGCCATCAATCCTGGTAACAGCGGAGGACCGTTGATTAACCTTCGTGGTGAAGTCATTGGGATTAACACCGCCATCGCCAGCAATTCGGGCGGCAGTGACGGGATCGGATTCTCGATTCCAATTCAAATGGTCATGCGAATTGCTCGCGACCTGATCGATTACGGGGAAGTCCGTCGTGGATTTCTGGGTGTCTCCCTGGATTCGCGTTACTCATCAGAAAAAGGTCGCTCAATTGGGCTGGATCTGAACTACGGGACCCGAGTGTCCGGCATCACGCCTGAATCACCAGCCGAAGTAGCAGACTTTCAGGTCGGCGTTATTATCCTGGAATTTGGGGGCGTTAAGATCGCAAGTGACTCTCATTTGGTCACTGAAGTCAGCCTGCGCGAAATCGGTAACGAAGTACCAGTCAAGATTTTTCGAGCTGGCAAGATCAAATTGGTTGCAGTCAAGATTCAAAATCGACGTGCATTCGATCCGCGTGATTAGTGGATGGTTCTACTCTTGGTGTTCAAGCCTCGAATACGCTGTCGTCATTCTGGATCGCGTGAATCGAATCAGTAGGCCGGACGAGTCCTGCGCTGTTCCGGCCTGCCAAGTTTTACCGCGATACGTTGCCGAGAAAACGGCGCGGAGCTTGTTTCGGCCTTGCACGTTTAAATCGTGCAGAACGCTCCAACAACCTAAGTCAAATTTCCTGACATCATCAGCTGATCGATGATGTATTGACGAGCTGCTTCGGCGTTGATCTCGGTTGCAACTTCCATGTTGGGTCGCCATTCTGGCATGACTCGGCGATCAAAGACAGAAACGCCGCGCGTCAATTCTCCTTCCGTTTCCACGTCACCGGCCATCATTTCGAACTTAAACAAATCCGGTTCGACGACAGCCAACGCACCGATGGCGTCGTTGAGCGTAATCGTCTCTTGACCAAGCTGTTGTCGATACGATCGAAAGGCAAACGGCAGAACCTGTCGCAAAAAGAATCCGATTCTGGAGTCAACGGTCGGCAAATCGTCAAGCATATCCAGCCCAAACGAAACTTGACGAGTGACGTCCAACGGAATGAGTGTTTTTGTTGTTCGTGATTTGAGCACGGTCCTTGCACTGTGCGGGTCGAAATAGAAGTTGAATTCAGCAGCCGGCGTGATATTCCCGATGCCTGATAGTGAACCTCCTGTCATGATGATTCGATCAATCAGACCTGGTAAAGCCGGTTCCCGCAAAAAAGCCTTGGCGACGTTGGTGAGCGGCCCCAGGCACACAATCGTAACTTCGTTGGGATAGGCTCGCACACATTCGATAATCATTTTTTCGGCCGGGTGCAGCCTTTGCAGCCCAATCGACTCGAACCCAGCGTTGCCGAGCCCATCTTCTCCGTACAAATAACGTGTGTCGACGGCCGGAGCGTCTTCGGCATTGCACGCCGTACCCAGTCTCGGATACCGCTCGGGATCGAGTTCGGCAATGATAGCTTGGAGATTATTGTTGGCCTGTTGGGCGTTGACGCACCCTTCGGTGGCTGTTACAGCCAGAACTTCCAGTCGATGATCGAATAACGCCATGCAAAGGGCAACTGCATCATCGGTGCCCATGTCACAATCTATAATGACTTTTCTTTGCATAGTTTTTTAAAGGATTATCGACCCGGTGGGTCGGCGACAAGGAATCGAAACGGCAAGCAATGGCCAAATTCTAAAGGTGCGCTAATTGCCGAACAAGAGAAAAATTCCAAGGTGGCATGACCCCGAACGCCGAGAATGTTAAAGTTTTAGCTTTTACGGGCTTTCAAGGATCCATTTTGGAGGTATTCGGTTGATCAAAGAAGCCACAGTTGCTGTTTCGGCGGGCGAATCACTTACCGAAGAGCAAATGGCCAAAGTCGTCGATCAGATTATGAAAGGTGACTGCGGCGATAAACAGATTGCTGAATTACTTTCCGGGCTGCACAAAAAAGGCGAATCCGTTGACGAACTCGCGGGTGCGGCACGGGCCATGAGGTGGCATATGACGCCGATCACGACGCATCGCAAGAACGTTGTCGACACGTGCGGAACCGGGGGTGGTGGGACTGGAACGTTTAACATCAGTACCGCGGCAGCGATCGTCGCGGCAGCGGCAGGAGCTTCGGTCGCCAAGCACGGCAATCGCAAATCGACCAGCAAAACAGGCTCAGCCGACGTGCTCCAGAAATTGGGTGTCAATATCGAATGTCCGATCGAGATCGTTCAGAAATGTCTTAACCAATTGGGAATCTGCTTCTGTTTTGCACCGCTGTTTCATCCGTCCGTAAAACATGTGATGAAGGTGCGTCGAAAATTGCCACATCCGACGGTTTTCAATCTGTTGGGCCCGCTATGTAATCCAGCCAACGCACCGTATCAGGTCCTTGGTGCAGGGCGCGGAGAAACGCGCCAGTTAATCGCGGCGGCACTGGCTAAATTGGGTACGACCCGTTCACTCGTCGTGCATGGACGCGATGGTCTGGGTGAGCTGTCCAATTCGGGAATCACCGACGTCTCGGAAGTCAGCGGCCATCATGTGACTCACAAAACGCTCACACCGGAAGATTTCGGGATCACCCGCAGCAGTTTCATCGGCTTAAAGGCGGCTAACCCCAAAGAAAGCGCCGAATTGATTTTGCGCGTGCTGGACGGAAAAACGGGGCCAGCAAGAGATGTCGTTGTCATCAACGCCGCTGCCGCGCTGTGGGTCTCCGGGTTGTCCGAGAATTTGCTGCTCGCAACCGACCGATGCATTTCGGCCATCGACAATGGACATGCGAAAGAGATGTTGCAGGAGTTAATCGAAATCACCAACCAGCCATGAATCACCTTCAAAATCGCATGAAATCGCCTTCTCCGGTGAAGTTAGACCTTTTCCTTTGCAGAACCGACTGCTAGATTCATGCTTTACATAAAGGAGACAGCTAAATGACAAAGCCAAACCATAAAGTCAAAAAAGCCAATCATGGCAAGCGGCCCGCTAACAACAAGGCTCGCAAAGCGAAATCGAAAAAGATCAGGCGACCATAAGCGGGAAGCAACAATCCAAAAATTCGCCAACGGCTTTCGGGCCGTTTTTTTTGTTCCCACATCCAGGAATTCGATGGGTCGCAGGTCACTTCCCAGACTGGATAAGTCGATTGACTTCAGTCAGTTTGTTTCTGAAGTTGACGATCTCAGTGCGCCGTTCGAGCCGCAGTCCTTGTTTGCCACGCGTCAAGAACTTGAGATTGAAGTCGGTAGCGGCAAGGGTCTGTTCATCCTCAACGAATCAGGCCGTGTCCCGGACCGCAATTTTTTGGGAAATGAACTGGCCGTCAAATATTGCCAATTCGCCGCGTACCGACTGGCCAAGAATGGACGAACCAATGCCCATATGTTAAAGGGCGACGGACTGAAGTTGTTTCGCGAGTTGCTACCGGCTGGGTGTGCATTGGCCGTTCATGTCTACTTTCCGGACCCTTGGTGGAAAGCCCGGCATCGCCGTCGGCGAGTGATTACGCCTCAATTCATTCACGACATGGAACGAGTCCTCAAACCTGACGGGTTATTCCACTTTTGGTCGGATGTCGAGGACTATTTTGAGGAAACGTGTCAGATGATGCAAACTGAATCCTCGCTGACAGGGCCGCACGAAGTAACGCCAACCACGCCCGCCCATGATATGGATTATCGAACTCATTTTGAGCGACGAATGCGAAAGAATGATCACCCCGTATTTCGGGCACAATTTCATAGAGTGTAACCTGCCCTTGTTTATTCCTGGCTGGACCAATATGAAGCCCCCGCGTTTACGCGGTTGGGAGCGTCACCCAATTGCCCCTGAGCTTCATGTCACGCCATTCGCTACGTTGAAGGTAAGACTCACGCCGCGTAAACGCGGGCCTCCAACGGTTGTTGGGATTGCGTCGCTAGGTTAAAGGTGAGGCTCACGCCGCGTAAACGAAAATGCTTCCAACGGCTCACGCCATTTGAACGCGGGTGCCTCCATCGCTAAGACGTTTCGTTGTGTAGACCGACTGCGTAATCCGTGTCGGGGATCAAGTTTTGGTCGGACTTCCTTTTGGCATTGTCGTTGCGAATATCTTCCAGACGATCCAAATACGTCTTGTCGACCTTGCCCGTGATGTAGTTGCCGTCAAAGACCGAACACTCAAAATCAGTGATATTTGGATTACCGCCTGATAAACAGGCTTTGAGGTCGTCGAGATCCTGGTAGATGAGCCAGTCAGCGCCAATCTCTTTGCGAACTTCTTCAACACTCCGTGCATGTGCGATGAGTTCACCCGCGGAAGGCATATCGATGCCGTAAACGTTGGGATACTTGACCTCAGGAGCTGCGGATGCGATGTAGACTTTTTTGGCCCCGGCGTCTCGGGCCATTTGAATGATCTGAGCACAGGTTGTTCCACGGACGATGGAATCGTCGACGAGGAGCACATTTTTTCCTTTGAATTCCAGGCCAATCGCATTCAATTTCTGCTTAACCGATCTTTTTCGCTGTTCCTGGCCTGGCATGATGAACGTGCGGCCTATGTAACGGTTCTTCATCAAGCCTTCCCGAAACTTGACACCCAGGTCATAGGCCAGGACTTGTCCGGCAACCCGGCTGGTATCAGGGATCGGGATGACAACGTCAATATCGTGATCGGGCCGTTCGCGCAAGATCTTTTTGGCCAAGCGTTCACCCATCCGTAGCCTCGCTTTGTAAACGGAAATCCCATCGATGATGGAATCCGGGCGGGCGAAGTAAACATGCTCAAAAATACAGGGGCGGGAAACCGGGTGGTCAGCGCACTGCTGCGTGTGAAGCTCACCAGTTTTGGTGATGTAAATTGCTTCTCCCGGACTGATGTCACGGATCAACTTAAATCCCAAAACGTCCAAAGCAACGCTTTCCGACGCGATCATATACTCCGTCGAGTACTTCCCTTCCCGTTCACCAAAAACGATGGGACGAATTCCGTGGGGATCACGAAATCCGATAATTCCATGATTGGCAATCATTGCGGCGGCCGCATAAGCTCCCTCGCAGCGTTGGTGTAACTTTCGAACGGCGAAAAAAATGTCTTCCGGCTTCGGCTCCAGCCCGGCGACTTTTCGCAATTCGTGGGCGAACACGTTGAGCAGAATTTCCGAGTCTGAATCGGTATTGAGATGCCGCTGGTCCGATTCGTAAAGTTCGCGAGCCAGTTCGTCGCAGTTGGTCAAGTTGCCGTTATGTGCCAGGCAAATCCCGTACGGAGAATTCACGTAAAATGGCTGGGCCAACGCTGGACTGGAACTTCCAGCGGTAGGATATCGAACGTGCCCCAAGCCGATTCGGCCTTTTAAATGACGCATGTCACTCGCGCGAAAAACGTCTCGGACGAGTCCATTCCTCTTTCGCTGGTTCAAACGACCTTCGTTGCAGGTCATCATTCCAGCCGCATCCTGACCACGATGCTGAAGCACCGTGAGGGCGTCGTAGATTTCCTGGTTGATCTCCGTTTCAGCGACGATTCCTACGATTCCGCACATAGATTTCTCCGGCGTACTGCCTGGTCGAAACTTGCCAGACTGAGGTAGAGGTTAGGCCGCGCTTCTGATCTGGCGGGAAAAAGACGGCTGAGGAGCGGCATCGGATGATTTTGTTGTTTTGGTCCTACGTGAAGCCTCTTACCGAATTTTAGATAGGACGCCTGCTTCCCACAACCGTCTTATTTTCAGAGTTGCAAAAGACGCCATTTAACCGTTTGACGGACACGCACACCTTGAAAAAAAGACGAACCGATGAAAGACTGGACACCGCGAACTCAACGATTTGTGAGTATTACTCCGGAGCCACCGATGCCGATTCTTGACAGCTGGATTGCCGATCGCACGAGAAACTTTGATTCCAGCGGAATTCGCAAAATGTTTGACCTGGCGGCAGACCTGAAAGACCCCATCAATCTGTCGATTGGGCAACCCGATTTCGCAGTGCCGCGGGCGGTGAAAGACGAACTGATCAAAGCCGTCGAAGAAGACAAAAACGGATACGCCTTGACTCAGGGGATGCCCGTTCTGCGGGAGAAACTCCAAGCCGAAATCGATAACAAATTTGGTCACTCAGATCGCAAAGTTTTTGTCTGCTCGGGAACCAGTGGCGGCTTGATGTTGGCCGCGCTGGCGATGGTGAATCCGGGTGACGAAGTGATTTACTTTGATCCCTACTTTGTGATGTACCCGGCACTTGTTGAACTTGTTGGCGGGAAGTCGGTCAAGCTCAGCACGTATCCCGATTTCCAAATTGACATGCAGCTGCTTGAAGATTCGATCACCGATCGGACCAAGATGATCATACTCAACAGCCCATCGAATCCAACGGGAGTTTGCTGTTCGGAGGAACAACTCAAAGCCGTCGCCGAGTTGGCGGAGCGCAAAGGAATCTGCCTGGTTGCAGATGAGATCTACAGCCGGTTCACCTACGACCATCAACACTTCTCCGTTGCGAATTTCAATGAACGGTCGATCATCATCGACGGTTTCTCAAAATCGCATGCGATGACGGGTTTACGAGTCGGGTATGTACACGGCCCTGCCGACATCATTGACACCATGATCAAATTGCAACAGTTTACCTTTGTGTGTGCTCCCCAGCCCTGTCAATGGGCGTGTGCCGTCGCTTTGGATACGGATATCTCGCACCACGTTGCAGAATACGAACTCAAACGCGACAAGATGATTAACGGAATCAAAGACAGCTACGAGATCGTCAAACCCGATGGTGCTTTTTATGTGTTTCCGAGACTTCCCTGGGGCAACGGGCAGGAA
>CAMYNE010000052.1 GCA_947259675.1 uncultured Pirellulaceae bacterium | reverse complement strand
CTAGTAATATTGCAACAAGAAAACGGCGCGGCAAAAAGAAAACGCATAAAATTCTTTCTTTTTCTCTTGTTGGTACATAGCTAGAGCATTTTCAATATCAGTATTCAGTCTCAGTCATTCTGAAGGAGCTTGCGACTGAAGAATCTTCGTTAATTTGCGTAGATCCTTCACCTCGTGCCTCGGTTCAGGATGACACCAGTGCAAATCAACTTTGAGTTTGCTCTCGAACGTAGCTTAGCCTTGCGATTGGTGTACTGGGCAGGCGAGTCAGCTGATTACGAAACTTCGCGTCGCTCTTTTGTTCGATGAATTGAAAACACAGGAACAGTATCATTGACGATTATGAAAAACCGATAGACGAAATCGCGTCTTCAGATCACTTACCACAAAATCCACGGCCGAATTCCGTTAAACGTCCACGCGTTTGGACAGCATTTTCAGCCATCGGCCTGGCGATGTTCATGGCGATCCTGTTTCAGGCTTGTTTTGGAGCCGTGTTGGCGATGGTCGAACTGAGTCGAGGCGTTGAGCCTGCGGAATTGGGCGAAGTCATCGTCGAAAAGCTGGTTTCTCCCTACGTGATGATCTCGATGATGGCGTTAGGACAAGTGGCATTCGCGATTGCCGGCCTTCTCCCTGTGTTATGGTCGCCGGAGCCGTTTCGTGACCGAGTCGCGATGACGAAGGCTCATCCTTCGTGGCGCGTCTACCCACTAGCGATGTTGGGCTCCATCGTTCCGTTGGCGATCGGGTTTGCGCTGGCAATCGCAGTCGCTGATTTATTGCCAGTTGACGAGTCAATGTCAAAGTTCTTTGATGCCCTGACGATTGACTCCTGGATCGTGTTCGTTCTGTTTGTTGGAATTGCGCCCGGCTTGTTTGAAGAAATCCTTTTTCGAGGCTACATGCAGCAACGACTTGTGAAACGATGGGGAGCCACAATAGGGATTGTCGTCACATCGATAGTCTTCGGCCTGTGTCACATCACACCTCAAGCCGTGTTGGTTGCGTTACCACTCGGATTTTGGTTTGGGTATATTGCCTGGCGTAGTCAATCGATTTTTCCAGCGATTTTATGTCACTTCTTCGTCAATAGTGGCATCAACACGTGGCGAATGATCGTCAAGTTTGGCGATCTCTCTGAATCCGTGCAGAAATGGGATCATGCCTGCTCGATATTAATCGGTGACATATGTTTCGCGGTTTTCTGCTGGCCAGGCATCTGGCGTGAACGGGCCGAATCGAAGAGACTACGGTTCGGACAGCTCAAACAGCATAATCAATTTGCGATTCTCGAAAACGAGTTCTTGAGCTTGCCTTGTACTCTCTCTTGTGGTGGTAGCCCGTAGCTAACTTTCGCATCGCAATCGGGCTACAATACATCAAATCTGATTTGTAAATTAGGTGATGCTGGTGGGTGTTCACTCGCATGGGATTTCGACGCCGACGGTCAAGTTGAGTTTGCCCTCGACGCTGGCTGGACAAGAAACGGTACGATCCATGTTGTGCAAAAGTAATTTGTTTTTTCGACTACGGGGCGAATGGCGGCAACCACGTCTTCGCTGATAACTGGAGGAATTGATATGGGGATCCTGTCTTGGATCGTTTTCGGTCTCATCGCGGGAGTTGTGGCCAAACTTCTGATGCCGGGCGATGACCCCGGTGGATGCTTCATCACAATCCTGCTCGGAATTGGTGGAGCAATTGTTGGCGGATTCATAGGAACCTTCTTGGGATTTGGCACCGTCGACGGCTTTGATTTCCGCAGCTTCTTGATCGCCGTCGGAGGTGCGGTGTTGCTACTGGCCGGATACCGAATGATCAAGAAAAAATAAGGGAAACGGGCGCGTTTTCAGAGCGCTCCCAATCACAGACGTACCTGTGCTTCGACATCCCAAGCATCATTTGATTGATTGTTCGAATGCGGCACGAAATTTCTCCATTCTTTTTCGATTGGCTCCAAAATCGGAATGCCCGCTTCTGGATGCGGAACGAAAATGAATCAGGTTGTCACTTTCGTTCACGAAGAATTCGACGTCATCAACAAATCGAAAAACGAAACTCGTCGCTTCGGCGTGCAAATAGTTTTTGTCCTCCGACGCGATCTTGATACCGGAAAGGTTGCCCAGTACGGCCTTGATCGCCTGAATCGCCTCGTCTGAGGATCCAGAGAATTCGATCGGCTCAATTCTGTGCTCGTCGTCTGTCGCTTGAGTTGAAACGCAATTAGGTGACGAAGGACAAGCAGCAAGTCGACCTTGCACGACGCCGAGATTTTCCGGTTTGGAAGAAAACAAACTGGTTGCCGCCAAAAAAAGGACAGGTATCAGAACGATGAATGCGAAAATAAGATAGAACCGGCGGTGCTTCGATTTACCTGGGTTTGCCATTTTGAATGAATGCTTGTCTTGTCTTCGCGCGTGAATTGCAAAAAGCTGGTCGCCAATTCAATTATCTTCGACGGTGGAGCATCGTTATTCAATCCCGCATTTCTCAATCCGGTCCCAAACGTCGGTTTTGAGTCGTCGTTGCCCCCAAATAATGCGGACAATAGACGTCTTGTAATCACGGCCAGTGGTTTTTCAAAGTTGCAACGACATGTTCGTAGTCCCGCCTTAAGGCGGAATACTCCGGCTAAAGCCGGTACCACGAACGACTCAGATTCAGGTTTGAAGCTCCACTAATCTTCGATTTGATACCGATCGGCCTGTTTTTCATCGATGTTAATCCGGCGAATCCCCTGGGCTTTACCCGAATTTTGATCAATCTCGATCATGGCGCCGTTAATCCTTATATCGCCGGTTGCGACAGTGAAGGGGATCGGGCGAAACGTGAGTGTCGCCTCAAGGACTCTTTCGATTTTTCTTCCGAGAATACTGTGATGTGGACCGGTCATCCCAACGTCGCTGATAAAGGCGGTGCCACCTGGAAAGATTTGCTCGTCGGCCGTTTGAACGTGAGTGTGTGTGCCACAAACGGCCGACACGCGGCCATCGAGAAATCGACCCATCAAATGCTTGTCGCTCGTAGCCTCTGCATGAAAGTCACAGAACCGAATATTAACGTCCGCCGGAATCTCGGCGAGGATTTTGTCGGCTGCCGCAAAAGGACAATCGACGGGCTTCATGAAGACGCGTCCAATTAGCGAAAACACTGCGACCTTTTTGCCGGTATTTGTTTTTACGACGGTCCAGGTTTTTCCAGGCGCATCATTCGGGTAGTTTGCTGGCTTAACGATATTCGACTGTTGCTCAAGGATGTCGATGATTTCCTTTTTGCGATAAATGTGATCGCCAAGTGTGATGCAATCAGCCCCGGCGGCTATCAGCTTCCGATAGATCGAAGGCGTAATTCCAGAACCGCCGTCAGCATTTTCGCCGTTGACGATCACAAGATCCACGGACTCTTCACGCCGAATACCGGCTAACGTTTGAATCACGATATCGACGCCCGACTTACCGACAATATCGCCAATGAACAGAATTCTCACTAAGGCCACTTTCTTTCGATGAAACGAGTTGAAGATGAGATTCGAGTTCTATTTGGCGATTTCAAGGAATCGGGATTCGCGAATTACCGTTACTTTAATCTCACCGGGATAGGTCAGACGCTCTTCGAATGCGGAGGCGATGTCGCGGCAGATTTTCGACGCCTTGTGATCGTCCGTGTCTTTGGCACTGGCAATCACGCGGACCTCTCGCCCGGCCTGGACCGCAAAAGCCCTTTGGACTCCGGCAAATTCTTTGGCAATCGTCTCTAACTCCTCCATTCGTTTAATGTAGCGGTCAAGCGATTCGCGGCGAGCGCCTGGGCGAGACGCGCTACAGGCATCTGCGGTCGCAACGATTACGGTATACGGATGTTCGACAACGATCTCAGCGTGATGTCCAAACGCAGCGTGAACAACGTCTTCATCTTCGCCGTGATGCTTGAGCAGATCGGCGCCGATCTTGGGATGTCCACCCTCCAGTTCGTGGTCAGCCGCTTTCCCGATGTCATGCAACAATCCGCAGCGTTTGGCGACGATTGAGTCCAGTCCCATCATTTCCGCCAGCATCCCCGACAAAAACGCGACTTCGATGCTGTGTCGAAGCACGTTTTGGCTGTAACTGGTTCGAAAATGAAGCCGGCCGAGGTAGTCCACGATCTTCTTGTTGAGTCCGTGAACATCCACCTCCTCGAGAGCTTCTTGCCCTTTCTTGCGAATAAACGCATCCATTTCCTTTTGAGTTTCTTTCACCAATTCCTCGATTCGCGTTGGGTGTATGCGACCGTCTGCGATCAATTTTTCGAGTGATTGGCGGGCAACTTCACGACGAACGGGGTCAAATCCGCTGACAATTACGACGCCCGGAGTATCATCGATAATCACGTCGACTCCGGTCTCTTTTTCAAAGGCACGGATGTTTCGACCTTCTCGGCCAATGATCCGGCCTTTCATATCATCGTTGGGAATATCAATCGTACTGGTCGTTAAATCCGCGGTGTGCGATGCGGCAAATCGCTGAGTCGTCATCAGCAGAATCTCGCGAGATTTTTCCTCGCAGATCTCCTGCATCTTTTTTTCATGTTTGAGAATCCGAGTGCCCACCTCGTCGTGGAGTTCGTCCTCCAGAAGCTTCAACAAACGTCTTGTCGCTTCTTCCTCGCTGAGCCCGGTCAGCCGGTGCAGTTCTTTCCGCTGTTTCTCATAGATCTCATGAAGATCTTTTTCATGTTGAGCAGCTTGCTCAAGTTTGATTTTAAGTCGATTCTGGGTCGATTCAATAAAACTCTCTTGCTTAACGAGGTCATCGGCTTGTTGATCGAGCTGCGTTTGGCGTTTGTCGAGTGCACGTTCGCGCTGATGCAACTCTTCGCGGAGTTCATTCATCTTGCGCTCGACTTCGGCGGTACGCGTCAGCTCGATTTCTTTCGCTCGAACCTCGGCGTCCTTGATCTTGACTTCCGCCTCTCGGTGGGCGTTTTCGAGAATCAGATCGGCCTGGGCTTTGGCACCCCGGCCAACCAAAGAGGTGTACAAGAAAAGGCCACCGCCGCCAAGCAAAATACCGATGAGGCCGCCGACCAATAGACTATTTGTTTCCATATCGCTGTCCCTCCCTTATCTAAAGGAGTGACGGCAATCTTGCGAAGGATCGGGCCTAAACACAATTTGAATGGTTCGTGAGCTCGCAAATTATCTACAATTTACGATTGAATCCGACGGTCCCTCGACCATCCCCACGAAAAACTTCCAATCTCTTTATCTGGTCTTAACGGTCGGTGATGTCGATACCCCGACTCACCTTCGTACCGACGCGCACGTTTTGGCTGAAGTTGCCAAATGTCGCATGGCCCCCCAAAAGACCCCCATCTATTCTTGGTAGACGATTGTCTCAAAATTAAATTGAATATCAGGCTGTCAACCTGGCCGTCAATCGCACTCAGCGCGCTCTGAACGACCTGGACTGCCGCGCATCCAATTCGAATTAAGAAACTCAGGATGTAAAAAAATAAATCCATCTCGTTACCACGATAAATGGGCTGGAAAAACTGTACCAACCTGCTTCATTGTGTTTTAGGCTAAAGCCGACCGTACCAACGCAAAGTTGCGTGTGTCACTTTGTCTGCATTAAATTTACGCCAAGGGACCCCTCGGAACGAGCCAGATCCCGAATTCACAGTCTAACAAAGGTTTACCGAAGTTCAAACTAATGGAAACTCAAACAAAACCCGCGATTTCGCGCTGCTCACCACGATGAACCTCGAGAAACGTCAAACTGCGTTGTCCACAATGTGCCAAGCGGTGCTTGGCACCTGGCCGCAGAACAAATGGATCCACACTAGAATTGTGGTTGCGGTTTCCGGCGGTCCCGATAGCGTCGCGATGTTACGCGTTTTACACAGTTTGATGCAGGAATACGGCTCAATCGACCAACTTGTCGTCGCTCACATCAACCACATGACGCGAAAACGCGACTCCCACCGAGATCAGAAATTCGTCGAAGGACTTGCAAAACAGCTAAATCTCAGCTTTGAAATCAAACAAGCCGACCAAAATGGGCATGAAGACTTGTCCGAAGAGTCGTTACGTAACTTTCGGTATGAGTTTCTTGCCCAGATCGCTCAAACGACTGGAGCTCGTTACATTGCCACCGGACACAATCTGGACGACCAAATCGAGACAATATTGTTTCGAATTCTCCGTGGGACCGGACTCTCGGGGTTGGCAGGAATTCCCACATTCCGGGATTTGGGCAATGGAGTCACGGTTGTTCGCCCGTTCCTATCCATTCCGCGGCGTGAAATTCTGACGCTCTTAAAAGAACTTGAACAAGATTATCGAGTCGATTCCAGTAATTCGGCTTCCGATTACACCAGAAACTTTATGCGCAACGAGATCGTTCCAAAAATTGAGAATCGTTTTGGCGAAACGTGGCGTAATGGTTTGCTTCGGCTCGCAGCGCAAGCCAGCGAAAATCGGGAGCTGCTGGATCAGCTGAGCGACCCGATATTTTCCGTAATTGACGCCGCGGCCGATCTAATCTCGATTGAACGCTCAACTATCGCCGACCAACCTCCCGTCTTGATTCGCCACGCGTTGGTGAGGACTTGGCAAAAATTGAATTGGCCGTTGCAAGACATGACCTCAATCCACTGGACTGCTTTGTGCGATTTCATCTTGCGGGAATCCACGGTCAGTCCGATTACCCTTCCTGGTAACATCAGAGTCGAACAACATCGCGATGAAATCACAATCATGCGCTAACTAATGAAAATGTTGGTTCTCTTTTTCTGTTCCGTCGGTATTCAGCACTTTGTAACCGCCTATCGACTTGTAGTATAAGAGCAGACCCAAGAAACCGAGCGCCATCACCGCAGGAACATATGCCGTGAGTTGCAGCGTTTTTCGACTGCCGTACAGATAGGATTTCTTGACTGCCGGAACGTCTTCACTCGCATTCTCGGCGAGAAGTTCTTTGGTCGCATCGTCCAGCAATTCTGCATTCGCAAACGCACTTGTATCGGTAACTTTTCCTTCCTCGACTGTGGTTGCACTGGCAGCTGAGAATTTGTCGCCCGCAACCTCTTTGTATTCATAAGCCCAGTATTTCTTGTCTTCGTCAACGTAGCGTTCATACGTTGCAGGCGCGGATTCTTTCAGGTTTTGGGATGTATGAAAACCCTGTTGGGCGCCAATTGTCGGCCCAGCAATCAGGCCAACCGTCAGCATCCCGGCCGCTCCGAGTGCTCCCATCGCGACCGCACCACTCCCTGGATAACGCTCGCCGGCAACCGCCAGCATGGTTGGCCACAAAAATGCTTTCCCGAAGCTATAAAACGTAACGGCAGCAAAGATGGTAACGAGGCCATCAATATCTCGACTCAACCACACTAATCCGAGACAGGCAATTACAGAACTCGTGAACAACAATCCGATCGGATTGATTCTGTGAACAATCGGCCCGGCAAAAAACCGTAAAATAAACATCAACGCCGATGTGTAAACCAGGATTACAATCGCGTTCGGCAAAACGTTTTCCAACAATTTCGAAATCCAGCTGTCAACGCCCAATTCCATGTAACCGATCAAAGCGTGAAGCACGATTAGCACCAGGAATGGCACAGACAGAAAACAGGCAAAAGTTGTAGCGAAATTTTCGTGGTGCGAAGAAGCAGTCTTTGGAAACTTTTCAGGAAACGCCAAAAGCGCATACGCAACAACGAATATCCCGAATGAACTCAGCGCGTACTGCCAAGGCATGTGCTGAATCCACGGTTCTTTTCCCATAAAACAAGCCGCGAACAAACCGCCGAGAATCATGCCTCCAGGCCAACCCGCATGGAGAATGTTTAGATAATGGGTCTTATTTTCGGGATACAAATCCCCAATCAACGGATTAATCACCGCCTCGTACAAGCCTTGAGCGATTGAAAAAACGAAAGCACTAGCGAATAGGAGTTTATAAACGTTGACGGTCGCAGTAGTGGCATCCGCTTCGCGCCAGCCGCCGAACAGTCCCGGAGCCAGCAGCAACATCACGCCGCTGCCAATATGCAACAAAAATGCGATGAAGAGCAACGTCTTGTATCCAAATTTTTCGACGAGAATGCCGCCGAAAAAGATCATCATGCCAAACCCCAGAAAACCGGCACCCATAATGGCCCCAAATTGCAGACCGCCAATGCTAAAGGCTTCTCCCCAGTCGTATCCTGCGAAGGCTCGCGTCGCAAAACCGAAACCGGATGCAACCAGGGTCAAAAAACTGGCGATCATCAATTTCGAACGATTGAATTCCATCGTGTGGCTCCCTAAAGGCAGTTGGATCGAGGTAAATCGAGGAATCGAACAGGAGAGAACAAACAGTCGCTAGCACCCAGAGTCGCCTGAGTATACCGGCAGAATATTCGGAGTAAACCTCGCTTATCGCGTCGGGTGAGAATCCCGTCATTCGGCGTCCTCATAAGTTCACGAGTCTCTATCAAGTGAGTCTTGGCAAGACGTCGATCGTTGTTGGTTTCCAACTGAGAATTCGCTACTATTTCTCCGCAATTCCAAAGAATCGACTGCACCGCTGCGCCAACCACGACAAGGAACGATTTGGGTTGGGATTGGCGTTTGTTGGCTTGGCGGTCATGTGCGGCATTTCGCAATTTCAAAACGTGCTGCCCAATAAGATTCGCAATGAAGTTCAAACCAGGCTAAACATTGAACTTAACAAGTTTGGCCTGAGGGCCAGCGTTCGCCGGGCAGAATTCTTTGAGGGAAAAGGTATTCGATTGAGCGATCTTCGGATCGACCAACAACATTCGCGGGACCGCAACTCCGTTGTGGAAATCCATGAGGCATTCATTCATGCGCCGTCAACATTGACTGAGCTGGCGATCGGCGATATCAAAATTCACGCCGTCGATTTTCGAGGAGGCAAATTTTCAGCTATTCGAAACCCTGAAGGAGATTGGCAACTTGCCCCATTACTAAAACACTTTCGCGAAAAGTGTGCTTCCGGCCAACACGATTTGTCAGTTCGCTTCAACGACTGTAGCCTCATCATTCTCGATCGGTCGACTCCGATTGAACGCGTTCAAAAGCTTCGCGACATTAACATGGTGGCCAGACCCATCATTCACGAGAATCGAAAGTTGATTCAGATTACGGGTGATTGCTCGGCGCTCGCCGTTTCCCATGTGCAATTTAAAGCCTTCGTAGATCCTGATCAACAAACTTGGTTCACCGAAATTAAAGCACGCAATGCCCAACTAACGACCGAACTGTTCACACTATTGCCCACTCAAACATCATCTGTGTTTGATGACATTCAGGTTCTCGGTGGCAATCTTGATTTGCGAGGAACGGCGAATGGCGACATGTCGAACCGATCCCTTCCCCAGTTCAGTTTTTCTGGTGAATTGCGAAACTTCTCCTTGAGCGATCGGCGAATTCCGCTGGAACTGAAGGATTGCAGCGTCGATTTTGAAATCTCGGACATTGGTTTCAACGTAAAAAGGGCCATTGGGCAGGCGGGGCAGGGGACATTCGACCTCAGTTACCAGCAAATTGGATTGTTCCAGCGAAAAGCCTGGAGTTCAGCCGGGCGACTGATTGATTTTAACTTTACTGAGAAAATCCACCCATGGTTACCAGACAGCTGTGACCAGTTCTGCAAGGATTTTCAGCCTTACGGCACCTCCAATATTGACTTTCAAATTGCCTTTGATGGCCAGAACTACACCCGTAACTTACGGTCACAAATCACGAATATGGAGTTCAACTTTTATAAATTCCCCTATCCGTTTCGCCGCTGCCGGGGTGAGGTCACCTGGATTGACGACGATTGCAAGTTTGAAGTACGTTCGCAAATTGGACGACAACCGTTTCGCATTGTCGGGAACGCAAACCGCCCTGGGCGTGATTCCACTTATTCAATCGATGTCGAAGCCAAAGGCAAATTTGCCATCGATGAAAAACTACTTGACGCACTTGATCCTTACCCCGACTTGAAACGCCAAGTCCTTGCGTTTCGGCCAAATGGTTTTGTAAGTGGAAAAGGAAATATTTCCAAGAGTCGCGCGGACGCATTATTTCCTAACAAATCATTTGACATTGAACTCAATAACTGCAACGTAAATCACGTATCTTTTCAGTATCCGATCGGCAACGTAAACGGAATGATGCGGGTTCGCAATGAAAATTGCAGTTTCGAAAACGCCACTGGTGTCAGTGGCAACGCTCAGATTCGTTGCGATGGCGACTGGAATAGCCAAACGGGGCTCGATCTAAGATTCCTGTGTCGCCGCGTGCCATTTGACGAAACGCTGCGTAACGCCCTGGAGCCAAAAATCCAGGAAATCTGGGACGACTTTCGTCCGCGTGGCGCCATCGGCTTGCTGAAAGTCGACATGACTCTGCCAGTCGGCGAAAATGAAGCGGATCTCGTCGTCGATGCGGATCTGGCGATGGACGAGATTCGCGAACCAAGCCAGCTTAATGGTCCGCCCACAAGTTCAGTCTCGATCTTTCCGACTTGGTTTCCTTTCGAAATCAATCAGCTCAAAGGCAGAGTCGAAATCGGTCGTGGTCGGATTACGTTAACCAACATGCAAGGAAAACATCGTCGAACGTGGATCGATTGCCAGGGAAACGGTGTGTATTCCGATCAAGCTTGGTCAGTGTCCTTAAAAAACATGCTCGTCGGCGCTCTGGAAGTCGAAGAAGACCTGCTCCATGCCCTCCCCGAGCCGCTTGCGATTCCATTGCGGAACCTTGATTTTCAAGGCATCCTGAACGTGCAAGGCGAAATCACGATGGGGGGAACCTATGAGTCGACTGCAGTCGCCCAAGCTTCTCCAGCCAGCGTCACTCAAGTCGGCTACTTGATCCCCGAACCAGAACCGAGTTCAACCAGGATGTTCTGGGATCTTCGACTGGATATGGTTCAGGCAGCCATGTTGCTTGGACTACCCGTCAACAACGTCTTCGGAATGGTGCGACTGGCCGGAGAATATGATGGTCAAACGGCGTCCTGCGCTGGAGAACTTGCCATCGATTCCTTGATGCTTCAAGGCGTGCAAATCACCAATCTTCGCGGCCCGATTTGGATTGATGAAAATGGTGTCTCTGCCGGCTCTTTGGCCAGAAGGAACCAACAATCCGAACCGCGACAAGTCATTGGAAAAATTTGTGACGGACAAGTCCGGTTCGACGCCCGAAAACAATCTGATGAAAACGGCAAGTTCTACATTCAGGCTTCGCTTACCGATGGATGCCTGCGAGATCTCGTCAGCGATTTCGCGCCCTACGTTCAACACGTCACAGGGAAAACCTATGGGGCCGTGCGGCTGACGGGTGATGACACAGGGACACATTCCTATCGAGGCGAAGGTACGTTGCAACTCCGTGATGCGAAAATTTACGAACTGCCGCTCGTGGTTAGTCTGTTGAAAATCCTGCGAATCAAGGAAGTTAACCGCACAGCGTTCGATACGAGCAGTGTTGACTTTTTCATTAATGGAAGCAACTTCGAACTGAATCGCATCGAGCTGATCGGCGACGCAATTAGCCTGATTGGGAACGGCCAGATTTACTTCAATCGAAAACTTGATTTGAACTTTTATTCCGTCGTCGGGAGAAACCGGTTTTATATTCCGCTGCTCAGCGAACTCTATCAAGCCGGAAGCCAACGAATCCTCTGGATTAGCATCGATGGCACCCTCGATCAACCCATTACTCATCGAAAAATTCTGCCACAACTTAACGATACGATTCGCATTCTGTTGCAACCACCGGAACGACACGCACAATTCGGAAATGAGATCCTGCCAGGTAAACCGTTCGTGCCAATCAATTCACCCATCGGAACAAATGCATTTCCAATTCGACGGTGACCTTAAATTAATCACAAAATCGAAAGCCAAATATGAATACAGGTCCGACTCCAATTTCCGCCGGTCTTGCCAGCACACCACTCTCGCAGCAGACGATGGAATCGCGGCAAAACGCATCTCAATCGACCACCGCCAAGTCACCCGCGTCCGATGCAATCCATGACACTCTCGAAACCACCGACCGGGAACCCGAGGGAGGCCAAACGGAAGCACGTTCACAGGACCGCAAAAACAATGAGACTGGTGAACACCTGGATTTGACGGGGTAGTAGAAACTTGAATCGTTCGTGGGCACGCGGGCCTGACTCCCATTCGGGATTGCCGAGCCTCAACCGGTGACACAACAGCATCCCGAAAGCTAAAATCACCCAAACAAACTGACTCATTTCGACTTAGCCGATATTAGTTATCATATGCGGTTCACGAAAATGCACGGTGCTGGCAACGACTATGTTTATGTCGATTGCTTCAATAACCCATTTCCTTCAGATCCACAGGAACTTTCGAGGCAGATTTCGAATCGCCACATGGGAATTGGTGCCGATGGACTGATTCTGATTTGTCCGTCCGAGGTGGCGGACGCGCAAATGCGAATGTTTAATGCGGACGGCAGCGAGTCTGAAATGTGTGGAAACGGTATTCGCTGCCTCGCCAAGTATTTGGCAGATTACGGAATTTGCACAAAACAGACAATTGAAGTAGAAACGGGGGCCGGTGTCTTGGCATTGGCCGTTTTCAAAGAAAACGGTAAGGTCCATTCCGTTCGAGTTGACATGGGCGAACCTGTTTTGGCTGCGGAGGAAATACCGACAAAACTATTGGGCAACGCAAATCAGCAGAATCAAGTTGTGGATGTTCCGATTTCGGTCGGAGGCGCAACGGTTTCGGTGACTTGCGTATCCATGGGAAATCCTCATTGTGTGGTTTTTGTTGATGAAGCATCCGACGAATTGGTGCGTGGGCTGGGTCCACAAATCGAGGTTGATCCACGTTTTCCAGCGCGGGTCAATGTCGAATTTGTGGAGGTCATCTCACCAACGGAAGTCCGTCAACGAACCTGGGAACGCGGATCCGGCGAAACCATGGCGTGTGGCACGGGCGCCAGCGCCGTATGTGTTGCCGGAGTGTTGACCGGTCGAAGCGAACGCGAACTGACCAATCATTTATTGGGAGGCACACTCTTTTTGGAGTGGAGTGAGTCCTCTAACCATGTTTTCATGACGGGCCCAGCCGTCGAAGTTTTTTCTGGGAACTATTTGCCGAAATAAGGCTTGGAATTCATCACCAGGAACTCACGCATCGCAAGGAAGCTGGCGCCGTGACACACTCGACACGTCATCAACAGATCGTCGGACAACTGAATTCAGTTGCCTTGCCGGCTGCGATGAATCTGTTGAACTTTCGCATTGCACATTACGATCGAGGTGCCGATCCTGCACGTCCTGAATACGACGAGCATGTCATATTTGCGTTTTGGCACGAGTTCATCACGATTGTGCTTCCTCATTGGCGGCGTACCCCGCTTACGATTCTGGTCAGCCAACACCGCGACGGAGAATGGGTCAATCAAACGGCCGAGAACTTTGGAGTAAATATTGTTCGCGGGAGCACCAGCCGCGGTGGATCATCTGCAATTCGACAACTAAAAAAACATTCAGCCTATTCAAGTATCGCGATATCGCCTGATGGGCCTCGTGGCCCAAGACGAGAAATGGCGATGGGTCCAATATTCCTCGCCTCTTTATTGGGGATGCCGATCGTGCCAGTCGGTCTTGCAATCGATCGCGCCTGGCGGTTGAACACTTGGGACAAGTTCGCGATCCCCAAGCCGTTTGCTCGTGCGAGGATGATCTTTGGGCCCAAGATCCGCATTCCGCGCAAGTGCACGCGGGAACAATTGGAAACCAGACGACAGAGCGTGCAACGACTGATCAATCAGTTATGCAATACATGCGAAGACTGGGCTCAGTCCGGTAAGAAAATGGAAGGCGAGCAGCCGTTTGTTCGTGCTCGACGGTGCCGGAAACTCTACTTCCCAAAACCGGAAACTTCAATACTCCGAATTGCTGATTCGACCCAGTCCTGGGACGTCGCCGAAAGTGGTCCGATCCTTGCTTTGAACAAGGCCAAAATCGTGTAGAATCTCCGTAGAAAATTGGAGAATGCACAATGAGCGAATCACAGAAAGAGCGAATTGCCGCCGCTTTGGAGGGGGTGATTGACCTGGATTGTGCGGGCGATCGCGAACGATATCCTTGTCGACGACCACGAAGTTGGCGGGCATTCTACCAGTCGCCTTTCTCCCGAAATCCAAGCCCGGATCGAAATGTTTAACGAAAGGCTCTCTTCCGCCGGCACGTCGTTTGTGCTTATCGGTCTCGTGGCCATCTTTTTTGTGTGCGTCGGGCTGCATATGAACTGGTTTCAAAATGTACTTGGCCCGCTCAATGACAAACTACGCAGCGTTTGGGTTTATGTTCTGGCTGGTGCCGTCGGATTCGTATTATTGACGGCGATGACAACCATCTACGAAAAAATGATCTATCGGCGAGACCGCGGGCGATTTTTCAACGCCGTTCGATCAGAGGGGCTCGATACCGCCGAGCTGTTTGCCATAATCAAAGACAACGAAGACTACGACAGTCTCGTCGACCAAATGAAATCTGACGCTGACTTGTTGTCTTTTTAGCACAACCCCAACGCGTTTGGTATCGTCAGCCGCGAGACATCACTGGTCGCGTTCGACGACATCTCGCGCCAGCCCTTTCGCGACGACAAACAATTCTCCGGATTGGGCTTGTCCCGCGTTCGCCGCAGTTTGGTCATACCGCAATCCATACCCGACGACTTTGCCTGAGCTACCGTCGGCGACGTAACAAATCGATCGACCAGGTTGTAAATTACCACGATTGCCTCCAACGAAATCGAATCGCCCAGTGACCATCACGTAGTCGGCATCGCCTGTTTTGACGATACCCATATCTTCGTTGATGTTGGTCTTGTAACGCGCTGCCAAGAGACCGTTCTTGGAATTCAAGACCCAGCACTCAAGGCTGCCTGTCAAATGGTCAAGCACAAAGATCCCTTCAACATGGTCATCAACTTGGCCCGTCGCCAGGGACAAGCCCTCGCCGCCCGACGCGGAAGAGGCTTTTAGCAACAACGGCAGTTCGGCTTGACCTGATCCAGATCCGACCGACTTAAAACTCATGCCAAGAATGATGCCGCCGGCTGTTAACAGACTGGCAACAACCATCATTGTGATTGTGAACAAATGATGATGTGGCGACCATTTGGAATCTACTCGATCCATATCCTACTCCCATATTTCGTGCGACATCGCCCCTGTTAAATTTGATGGACTGGTTGTTCTGACAAATTGCGAGATCTATTTCGTTTTAACGTAATACCTTCAAAGTCTGCGTTTGTGTCATCCTGAACCAGTATTTTGTTTCGTAGATTAGGTTAAACAATTCGAGCAGTACCCTCAAATTAAGATTGCCAAAGCACCAGGTACGAGGTAAAGGATCTCCGCAGCGTCTCATTCAATTCAGCCGTTTGCGCGTTTGCCGAATGAGCATGCCGATTAATTTATCGGCATGATCGGGCGCGAATTTCCGAACTTTCCGTTAATGAAGCCAAAAATCGTACGCAATATCAGGTTTGGACAGTTCTGAGATGTAACCGCCCTGTAACCGCTACCCCACGAGTTCAGAAAGATTTGAACTTTTGACGACTCAATGCCCTACATTACCATGATGACGTCAGTGTCAAAAAAATAGTGAACACCACCAACCCGGGATTGGCCCATGCGACCGAACAAACTAACTTTCAAACACTGGTTATTCGTATTCGTCAGTTTTGGTTTTTGCCAAACGCTCTACGCCCAGCAAGATGAAAATCAAAACTGGGGCCAATGGCGGGGCCCGAAGGCAACGGGAGCATCGGAAACTGCCGACCCTCCCATTCGCTGGAGCGAAACTGAAAACATCCGCTGGAAGACCCTCATTCCCGGATTGGGGCATTCGTCTCCAGTCGTCTGGGGTGATCGCGTGTTCGTAACGACGGCCGTAAAGTTTGGTCCCAAGTTCGAGCCAATTCACGACAATGCACCAGGGTCGCACGACAACCTGCCGGTGTCCCAGCGACACAAATATGTCGTGCTTTCGCTTGACCGAGCCAGCGGAGAGATCTTGTGGGAGAAAGTTGTCAACGAAAACATACCGCACGAAGGTTCGCACCATAGTGGGAGCCTGGCCTCTGCTTCTCCGGTCACCGACGGCAACTACGTCTACGCTCACTTTGGGTCTCACGGCCTTTTTTGCCTCGACTTTGACGGCAACATCGTTTGGCAAAAAGATCTCGAAAAAATGCATACAAAACACGCCCATGGAGAAGGCAGTTCACCCGTGCTCTTCGACAACACGCTTGTCATCAACTGGGATCACGAAGGGCAGTCTTTTGTAATGGCCCTGAACAAAAACTCTGGAAAGGAAATCTGGAAACAGCCGAGAAAAGAAGTGACTTCGTGGTCGACCCCCATCATCGTCAACCACGATGGAAAACCACAGTTGATTATCGCCGGTACCGATCGAGTTCGCGGATACGATCTCGCAACCGGTGAATCGATCTGGGAGTGTGCAGGCCTGTCAGCCAACGTTTGTGCGTCGCCCGTCTCGGAAAATGGAATCGTGATTGTCGGTAGCAGTTACGACACGCGAGCCATGTTTGCCATCAAATTGCAAGACGCGAAAGGCGATATCACGGGTTCAAAAAATGTTTTGTGGAGCCGAACTCAGCGGACTCCCTATGTGCCCTCGCCGCTCCTCTACCAAGGCAAGGTCTATTTCCTAAGGCACTATCAAGGCATCCTCTCACAAGTCGACGCGGCAACGGGTGCTGAAGAAATTGGCCCGTTTCGAATTAACGGGCTGGGCGATATTTACGCGTCCCCGGTTGCCGCAGCTGATCGAATCTACCTGACTGGAAGAAACGGTGTGAGCATGGTCCTCAGCCATTCGGAAATGCCACGCATGCTTTCGGTGAATCGGCTGGATGACAGCTTCAGTGCATCGCCAGCACTGGTCGGAGAGGATTTGTTCTTGCGGGGTAAACAGCATCTTTACTGCGTAGGTACAAGTTCCCCCGAGGAGTAAAAACTCACTTTTTTGGAAGAAATCCAACGATTAGTGAAACTAAACGACGAATAAGTTGTTTAAAGAGCTACGGGTCTTTCTTTACCACTTCCAAGCGGAGAAAGCAAAAATGTTTGGCATCGTTGAGATCGCCCTCGTCGTGGGCGTATTGATGGTTGGAGTCGCGATCTTCGGATTCTTCCGACATGTAATGAGTTCCGGCTAACGACGATTTGGCTTCGGATTAGCAGGAAACTTTTGATCGGGTCACCAATCACCAAATAGGTCCGCCATTTAACGGCGGACTTTTTTGATGCGCCAATTCAGTCAACAAAAGGACAAAAGTGGGCTTCCTGAATTTCCGCTTTAACGGTTTATTTTCCATTAATTGGGAATCAGCATTGAGTCACAAACTCATGCAGGAATTGTTTAACCGCGTGGGCATCGCCCCGCGCGGCCCGATGGGCGCG
>CAMYNE010000051.1:1737-11568 GCA_947259675.1 uncultured Pirellulaceae bacterium | reverse complement strand
CACCTTCGCGAGCGCTGAATACGACAACGGCACCATCAAGCACTCGCAGGCTACGTTCCACCTCGGCGGTAAAATCGACGTGACCGGGCGTATCAAGCAGGTTGACGTAGATATCTTTCCAGTCAAATGTGACACAGGCGGAGTAAATCGTGATCCCGCGATTTTGCTCTTCTTCGTCGTCGTCGGTCGTCGTATTGCCACTATCGACTTTGCCCACGCGATGCTTACTACCACTTAAAAACAGCATCCGTTCGGTGACGGTCGTTTTACCCGCATCGATATGAGCAATGATGCCAATATTTCTTAGGTTTTCCAGTTTTCGGGCCATGACGCCACCGCTTATCTCTTCAATTGATCTTTTTTGTGCCGTAGACGGCTCTTCGTTTTTACCAAATCTCACCTGGAGAGCTTCCAGAATCTCCCAAATCTCTTCCGCGCATGAAAAAACCGCTTCATCCCAGACAAAGCGGTTGGAAAAATGTTCGGTTTACCATGCAAAATGAGCAAATGCCTTGTTTGCATCGGCCATCCGATGCGTATTTTCGCGTTTGGTCATTGCTGCGCCTTCCCGGTTGAAAGCGGCGGCCAACTCGTCCGCCAGTTTCAAATGGGTCGAACGACCCTTCTTGTCTCGAACCGCGTTCAGGACCCAACGAATTGCCAGGCTTTGCTGCCGTGAACGGCTAACCTGCATCGGTACTTGATACGAAGCACCACCGACACGCTTGGAGCGAACTTCAAGGTGAGGTTTCACGTTCTCAATCGCTTGCGTGAAGACTTCGATCGGTTCTTGGTCAGGAATACGTTTATGGATTTCATTCAACGCGTCGTAAAAAACGTTTTGCGCGGTGGTCTTTTTGCCGTCCCACATCAAGCAGTTAATAAATTTGCTTGCCAGAATCGAATCAAACTTCGGATCTGGTTTTAGTTGAGTTCGGCTGGCGGTAATTCGTCCCATGGTCGATTGCTTTTTTTTGTTGCTGTTACTTCTTCGCGCCGTACCGGCTGCGAGACTGTTTTCTGTTTTCCACGCCCAACGTGTCACCGCGAACAACCTGGTACCGAACACCTGGCAAGTCGCGAACACGGCCACCACGGACAAGAACGATCGAGTGTTCCTGAAGATTGTGACCTTCGCCTGGGATGTAGACCGTGACTTCTTTACCGTTTGACAACCGCACACGAGTAATTTTTCGCAGCGCAGAGTTTGGCTTTTTGGGTGTCATCGTTCGCACTTGCAAACAGACGCCTTGCTTTTGAGGGCAACGGTCCAAAACTGGCGCTTTAGTGAACTTACGCTTAGACTTTCGTCGTTTGCGAACCAGTTGATTTATCGTGGGCATAGTTGATTTGATTCCAAATAATACAGGCGGCCCGGCAAAAAGCCGGCCCAATCGCAACACGTAAAACTAATGAATTAAAGGTTACTGTCAAGCTCTAATCGTGGTTTCTGCCGACTAACAAGCTTCGGCTGCGTTTTGGGGTTCAGGCAATTCCGCCGTCCAACTCGTCTTGCCAAGCCTTGAGTTTGTCCCATTCACCGGCGGCAGCCAATTTGGCTTGATCGGGCCAAGTAGAAGGGTCTCTGGTCGCCATCAGACCACCTGCCTCAACCAATACCTCCTGAATACGGCTGACGTCGGTCGCACCGAGTACCGCGTAACTGGTAATTCCCCCTGCATACAGCAATTTTTCGATGGTGGGGCCAATCCCTTCGATGGCCTGCAAATTCTCCTGAGGCTGCTCAGCAGCGGTGTCAACCTGATCGGCTGAACGGCCACCGTCCAGCTGATCCTGCCATTCTTTGAGCTTATCCCATTCGTTATTGGCCGCCAGAGCCGCCTGGGCTGGCCACGTAGAAGGATCGTGCGCGGCCATTCCGGAACCGACCAGAATTTGACGAATCAAATCGGGATCGGTTACTGACAACTGGGAATAGGAGGTGATTCCCTGTCCATATAATAGTTCCTGAATTCTCGGACCGACTCCTTCAATCTGAGTGAGGTCTTCATGAACGCCAGTTGATGCGACCGTCTCGACACCGCCGTGAAGCGAGTCTTGCCATGCTTTCAGTCTGTCCCACTCGCCCGCTACCGCCAGAGCCGCTTGAGGAGGCCAGGTTTCAGGGTCATGGACGGTGAAACTACCACCAGCAGTCGCCAGAATCTGGCGGAGATGATCCGGTGAACTCGCTTCCAAATGAGTATAGGTCGTGATTCCGGCCGAATTTAATAGCTCGGCGATTTTGGGACCAATCCCTTCGATCCGGGTGAGATCATCTTTTGGCAAAGCCTCATGGATGATTGGCCCATCTCCAATAGAGCCACCTCCGCCCATTGCAAGTCCCGTTTCTTCTGTCGGCGGGACTGATCCCAAACCCATATCGGAAGGTGATCCAAAATCGGTTGGAATCGTATCTTGCGTCATATCAATGGTCGACGGGGCATCTTGAACACCCGCCATTTCCATTTGAGCGCCGGCGTTACCCATGAGTTCATCCAGCGAACTAGTTGTTGCCGGTTGGCTAAAACCTTGAGACTGCTGAGCTTGCATCGAAGTGCCATCGGTACTACCTGATTCCAACAATGGGAAGCTGGTTTCCAATGTCTTCGAAGGAGCAGAGGCAATTTCGCGCATCGCTTCGAGGTTGTATTGAACTTCCGATTCCTGGAAGGTGCGGAAACCCGTACCGGCAGGAATCAAGTGTCCCAGGATCACGTTTTCTTTGAGACCAACGAGGTTGTCGACTTTTCCGCCGAGCGCGGCTTCGGTCAACACCTTGGTTGTTTCCTGGAAACTGGCGGCCGAAATAAAGCTGGAACTTTGCACGGACGCTTTTGTGATTCCCAGCAGCTGTGTGCTGAATGTTGCAGGTTTTGGCTTGACGCCCTTGGCAGGTTTGCCGCCCAGCATTTCGATCTTTGAGTTTGTCTCTTCCATGACCGACTTGGGAACGATACGACCTTTGTCGAAATCACTGTCGCCTTTGTCGCTGATCTTCAAGCATTTGCTGAGTTTTTCATTCTCTTTCAAGAAGTCGAACCGATCGCAAATCAGACCTGGGAGCATGGTTGTATCACCCGCGTCTTCGATCTTAACTTTACGAAGCATACGAGCGATGATGATTTCGATGTGTTTGTCGTTGATTTCAACGCGTTGACTTCGATAAACGCTCTGAACCTCGTGGACGAGGTATTGCTGAACCGCCTCTTCACCGGAGACTTCGAGAATGTCGTGAGGAACCAGCGGGCCGTCAACCAGTTGTTGACCAGCTTTGACAAAGTCACCGGAGTGAACGCGGAATCTTTTTCCGGGTGGGACCAGGTGTTCATATTCTTCACCGGCCTCACTTTTGACCATGATCGTCCGTTTACCACGTTTCTTTTCGCTCAAGATTTCGACGACGCCGTCGACTTGCGAGAGAACGGCCGGATCTTTCGGCTTTCGAGCTTCAAAAATCTCGGTAACCCGAGGAAGGCCACCGGTAATATCGGAAATACCAGATGCCTCACGCGGAACTTCTGCCACAGTCGAACCGGCGGAGATCTCATCGCCTTCGTTGACCACGATATGAGCTCGCTCCGGGAGATAATAGACGTCGAGCGGTCGACCATCGCTATCTTCAACAACGATCTGTGGATGCATGTCGCCTTTGAAGTCGATGATACTTCGACGAACGGTTCCACTGACATCTTTCTCTTCCGACATCGTTTCGCCTTCGACGATGTCTTCATAGCGAATTCGGCCTGCGACTTCCGAAAGAACCGGAATGGCGTGTGGGTTCCATTGGCACAGGATCGTACCCTCTTTAATTTCCTGATCCTCACTGACATGCAGGTACGCACCAGCGGGGACTTTGTGGATTTCGAGTTCACGCCCTCGAGGATCGAGAATCGCGATTTCACCGTTTCTCGTCAAGACTACGGTCTGGCCTTTGTCGTTGGTGACATATCGCATCCGCGTAATCTTAACGACACCCGCCTTCTTACTTCGTTTCTCACTTTCTTCGGTCACGGTACCCGCGACACCACCGATGTGGAAGGTACGCATCGTCAACTGCGTACCGGGTTCACCAATACTCTGGGCTGCGATAATTCCGACTGCCATTCCTTCTTCGACTTCGGCGCCGGTCGACATGTCCATGCCGTAGCATTTTCGGCAAACACCGAGTGATGCCGCACACGTCATCGGACTTCGTACCTGGATCTTCTCCAGGCCCATTTCCTCAATCTTCCGCGCGATCTCTGGCGTGATCATTTGGTTCTCACCAACGATCACTTCATCCGTCACAGGGTTCACGATATTCTGCCGTGAAACACGACCGTTGATCGCGGTTGCCAAGCGAACTTCGACTTGCTCGCCTCGATAAATAACACCCTTGGTAATTCCGCGAGTGGTTTCACAATCGTCCATCGTGATGACCACGTTTTGCGCGACGTCAGCCAGTTTCCGGGTCAGGTAACCCGAGTCAGCTGTTTTGAGCGCGGTATCGGCCAGACCTTTTCGAGCACCGTGTGTCGAACTGAAATACTCCAGAACCGTCAAGCCTTCGCGGAAGTTGGCCTTAATCGGCGTTTCGATGATTTCACCGGTTGGCTTGGCCATCAGGCCCCGCATCCCGGCTAACTGGCGAATTTGTTCGACACCACCACGAGCACCCGAATGAGCCATTAAAAATACTGGATTTACATAGCCCAGGCCGCCACGATCATCCTCCTTCATGGCATCCATCATTTCTTTGGTGATCTGCTCACGAGCATGTGTCCAGGTATCCAAGACCTTGTTGTAACGCTCTTGCTCGGTGATCACGCCGCGATCGTAATGCTTACGAAACTTGAGCACTTCTTTTTCAGCATCGGCAACGATCTTTTCTTTGGATTCCGGCGTTACTAGATCGTCGGTCGCAAAAGAAAGACCCGACCGAGTACTCTCGCGGAAACCGAGCTGATTCATATCATCCAGGAGGTTGATTGTCGCGCGGCGACCCAACTCTTGATAACAATCAGAAATCACGACGGCGAGGTCACCACTTTTCTGCGGATAATTGTAAAAATCCATGCCGTCAGGAAGCATCATGTTGAACAGAATGCGACCGTAACTGGTCTCAATAATCTGGCTCGGCAGCCGATTTTCTTCGTCGATGCGGACAAAACGGTCTTTCGACAATCGGACTTTGATTCGAGCGTGAACTGAGATGACCTTCTGTGCAAACGCGGTATCGGCTTCCGCGAGTGATGCGAAAACCATGCCTTCGCCTTTTTGATTCGGGAGAGCAAGCGTGATGTAATAACAGCCCATCACCGTATCCTGCGATGGGCTCATGATCGGCCGACCATTGGACGGAGCAAAAATGTTATTGGTCGAAAGCATCAACGTGTGAGTTTCAACCTGGGCTTCAATCGAAAGCGGAAGGTGAACCGCCATTTGGTCGCCATCGAAGTCCGCATTGAATCCTTTGCAGACCAGCGGATGCAAGTGAATCGCATTCCCCTCGACCAGCGTTGGCTCGAACGCCTGGATCCCCATTCGGTGAAGCGTCGGAGCACGATTGAGCATCACAGGATGATTCTGGATCACAAACTCAAGAATATCCCAGACCTCTTCATCTTTGCGCTCAAGCATCTTTTTGGCGCTTTTGATCGTGTCCGCGTGACCCAGTTCTTTCAGTTTGCGGATGATAAACGGCTGATAAAGTTCCAGCGCGATCTTTTTCGGCAACCCGCATTGGTGCAGTTTAAGACGTGGGCCAACCACAATTACCGAACGAGCCGAATAATCGACACGTTTGCCTAACAGGTTCTCACGGAAACGTCCCTGTTTACCCTTGATCATGTCGGTCAAAGATTTCAATGGACGATTGCTACTTCCGAGGACCGGTCGCTTGCAGCGGTTATTATCAAACAGGGCGTCTACCGATTGTTGCAACATTCGTTTTTCGTTACGAATGATGACTTCCGGCGCATTCAAGTCGACAAGTTTGCGAAGGCGGTTGTTACGATTGATAATACGACGATAAAGGTCATTCAAATCGCTCGTTGCGAAGTTGCCAGAATCAAGCAATACGAGCGGGCGCAAATCCGGAGGAATGACGGGGATGACGTCGAGCACCATCCATTCAGGCTTATTATCGCTATCCCGAATCGACTCAACGATTTTCAATCGATTGGTAAAGTCTTTTCGTTTCTGCTTCGAGCCAGTTTCGGCAAGTTCAACGCGCAAATCATCTGACAGTTTGACTAGGTCGAGATCGGACAACAGTTCCCGAACGGCTTCGGCACCCATGTTGGCGGTGAAGCTACCATCGCCATATTGGGCCTTGGCTGCTCGATATTCTTCTTCGGTCAGCAGTTGTTGCTTTTCCAGATCGGTCGTACCCGGATCGGTGACCACATAGTCCTGGAAATATACCACTTTCTCAAGACTCGAAGTCTTCATGTTCAACAAGTTACCCAGTCGGCTGGGCATCGCTTTAAAGAACCAGATATGCACGACGGGGGCAGCCAATTCAATGTGGCCCATGCGTTTGCGCCGCACGCGCGAGTGAGTCACTTTGACGCCGCAACGATCGCAGATCATGCCTTTGTATTTCATCCCACGGTATTTGCCGCAGGCACATTCCCAGTCCTTTTCTGGACCAAAAATTCGTTCACAGAACAGTCCGTCTTTTTCCGGACGGTAGGTTCGATAGTTAATCGTTTCGGGTTTCTTGACTTCGCCCATCGACCAACTGCGAATATCGTGGGGTCGCGCGAGGCTGATCTTTACCGAAGCGTAGTCGTTAATTCGATCGTATGAGGTGTCGGCAGTTGCCATAGTCACCTGCTCCTTGTTGTTTTGGACCGTTGTTTGGGCGAGTGAACCAGTAACAGACTCTGGTTCACTCGAACGGTTCGCTGTTGTGGGGATCAATATTTAGCTGCGTCGTTTTTCCAATTGCATGTTGAGTGCAAGACCACGAATCTCGTTCGTGAGTACATCAAAGCTCGCAGGCGTGCCGGCCTCAAGTGTGTTTTCACCCTTGACCATCGACTCGTAAATCTTGGTCCGGCCTTCCACATCGTCACTCTTCACCGTCAATAATTCCTGCAAGATGTAAGCCGCACCGTAGGCTTCAAGTGCCCAGACCTCCATCTCACCGAAACGCTGACCACCAAAGCGGGCTTTTCCGCCGAGTGGTTGCTGCGTAATCAGGGAGTAGGGTCCGGTACTTCGAGCATGAACCTTGTCGTCCACCAAGTGGTGCAGTTTCAACATATAGATGTAGCCGACAGTCGTTTCCTGCCCGCAAGGTTCACCGGTTCGCCCGTCGATCAAGGTGCACTTTCCATGGCCAGGCAACCCAGCCTCGGCCAAAACCTCGTTGATCTCGGCTTCGGTCGCACCATCAAACACCGGAGTAATCGCCTGAAAACCAAGTTTGGAACCTGCCCAGCCAAGGTGGGTCTCGAGAATCTGGCCAACATTCATTCGGCTGGGTACGCCGAGTGGGTTCAGCAGAATCTGAAGTGGCGTCCCGTCTTCGAGATATGGCATGTCCTCAACCGGCAGAATCTTGGCAATCACCCCCTTGTTCCCGTGTCGGCCCGCCATTTTGTCGCCAACCGAAATGGTTCGTTTGGTTGCAATGTAGACCTTGACCATCTGTAATACACCACTGCGAAGCTCGTCGCCCCGTTTCATGCTGTTGACGGTTCGGTCACGGGCGTCAATTGAGGCTTCGACCCCAGGCCACATTTCCGTGTAAATCTGCTCGATCTGCTTGATTTTGTCATCGCTGCGCATACGATCGGTGACCGATGAGAGACGGAAATAAGCAGCTTTCTCCGAGATAAACTTTGAGCTTTGATCGCGTGTCAATGGTGTTTCATCGTCGTCAGTCATGGTTTTACCTGTGACTTTTTCCATCGCGTCGATCATCTTTGCGAATTCTTCGGCAACTTTCTCGTTGCCTTCAGTTTCCGCAGCCTTCAGGTCTTTCTCGAAAACTTTTCTTTCTTCTTCCGATAGACTCATGCGGCGCGAAAATCGCTGGGTATCTATCACGATGCCTTCGATTCCGGACGAAACTTCGAGCGAGTCGTTTTTGACGTCTTCACCAGCTCGACCAAAGATGGCATGCAACAGTTTTTCTTCAGGCGTCAATTCCGTCTTGGATTTTGGGGAAACTTTGCCAACCAGAATGTCGCCCGGTTTGACATAAGTTCCGACCCGAATAATCCCGTTTTCGTCCAGGTTGCGCAGTGCCTTTTCGCTGACGTTCGGAATATCGCGAGTGAATTCCTCGCGACCAAGTTTGGTTTCGCGAATCTCGACATCGAATTCTTCGATATGAATCGAAGTGTAGGTGTCGTTCTTGACCAGTTCTTCACTGATGATGATCGCATCTTCGTAGTTGTAACCATCAAACGACATAAAACCGACCAGCACGTTGCGACCGAGAGCCAGTTGCCCTTTGTAGGTCGCAGCACCATCGGCAATTACATCGCCTTTTTCGACTTTCTGCCCGGGACTCACGAGCGGCTTCTGGTTCAGGCAAGTTCGCTCGTTCAATCCAACATATTTTTTGAGCGTATAAACATCGCTGCCAATTTCGACATGCGTCGAGTCAACATAAGTCACTCTTCCAGCCCGCTCAGCCTTAACAACCATGCTCGAATTTTCCGCAACCGGAACTTCCAGGCCGGTGCCCACGATGGGTGGTTCTGCAACCAGCAATGGGACAGCTTGTCGCTGCATGTTGGAACCCATCAAAGCACGGTTCGCATCATCGTGCTCCAGAAACGGAATCAAACCCGCCGAAACACCTACCATTTGGGCCGGCGCGATATCGATGTAGCTGACTTCTTCCGGTCGAACTAACGAAAAATCGGCCTTATATCGTGCAATGATGTTGCCACCGAGTTGTTTGAGACCCACGATTCGGCCGTCTTCGACCAACGTATCGGCCGGAGCAACATTGACTTCCGACTCTTCGTCGGCACGAAGCCAGACAATTTCGTCGGTGATCTTGCCATGCTTGACGACGGCATAAGGTGTTACCAGGAAGCCGTAATCATCGACACTCGCAAAAATTGCGAGACTCGAAATCAGCCCGATGTTCGTACCTTCCGGTGTTTCAATTGGACAAATACGACCGTAGTGCGAAATGTGAACGTCGCGAACCTCGAAACCTGCTCGTTTTCGATTCAAACCGCCAGGACCGAGAGCCGACAAACGACGTTCGTGCGTCAACTGTGACAATGGATTGGTCTGGTCAACGACTTGCGAGAGTTCGCCGCGGCCAAAGAAATAATCAATTGCGGCAGAAACGCTTTTGGGGTTAACGAGACTGCGCGGCGTCATGTCGTCAACTTCCTTCATGCTCATCCGTTCCTGCACGGTCCGGCGAAGTTTCAAGAAACCTTTACGAAGTTCGTCGGATGCCAATTCATCGATGGTTCGCAATCGACGGTTACCCAAGTGGTCAATATCGTCGACATAGGCATCGTTACCGGGAGTCGAAAGCTCAAGGATGTACTTGATGCACGCCAGAATATCGTCCGGACGCAAAGTCATTTCTTTTTCAGAAACTCCCAGGTCCAATTTTCGATTAATTCGGAAGCGGCCAACTTTACCTAATCGATAACGATTCGGATCGTAGAACTTTTCTGTAAACAAGGTGCGTGCTTTTTCAAGTGCCGGCGGATTGCCCGGACGCAGTCGTTGATAAATCCGCAGCAAGGCTTCTTCGTGACTGGACGTATTGTCTTCGGCCAACGAATTGAAAATCAACGGCGACCGTGGAGCCGCAATTATCTCAATGACCTTGACTTTGGCTGCGATAATCAATTC
>CAMYNE010000051.1:0-1719 GCA_947259675.1 uncultured Pirellulaceae bacterium | reverse complement strand
TAATCAATTCGGCAGCTTCTTTGGTGATCTTGGTTCCGGCGTCGACGATGATTTCGCCGGCCCGCTCCGACGTGCCGGGATAGATGATATCATCAACGGCGACCTTGCCTTCAATTTTTGAGGCGCTTCTTCCGTCAACGACTTTGACTTTCGTCGAATCATAAAACGCGCGAATGATATCGGAATCCTCGCTGAACCGAGGATCCATTGCCCGTAGCAACGTGATCGCGGAGAATTTTCCGCTTTGATCAATTCGAACCGTGAGCGCATCCTTTTTCGTCGCGTTCACTTCGATCCAGCTACCCCGTTCCGGAATCACTCTACAACTTGGCAGTTTGCGGTCCGAAGTGGTATCGGATTCCATCACGAAGTCGATCCCTGGCGACCGGTGCAATTGGCTGACGACAACCCGTTCGGCGCCGTTGATGATAAATTCACCGCCACCGAGCATGATTGGAATATCACCCAGGAAAACCTCTTCTTCGATCGGCTGTTCTTTTTCCAGACGCAACCAGACGCGGAAGGGTTGACCGTAGGTCAAGCGAAGTTGACGACACTCCTCGGGCGTATAGCGAGGTTTGCCAAGTTCGTATCGGACATAACTCAACTTGAGTTTCTTGTCGTAACTCTCAATCGGAAAAATCTCCTGCAGGACACTTTCAATGCCAACGGAGGATTTTCGTTTTTCAGGATCCAAATCGTTTTGCAGAAACGCTTTGTAGCTGTGCGTTTGGATTTTGGTCAGATCGGGCGGGACTTGATAGTCACGTCCGCTTCCAAAACGTCGAACGGCATGGGGCTGCAATCGTCGCTCAATTGGGGTTGCCATAAGCGCGGAATCTCCAGGTCAATTATCAAGCAAAAACCGAAAGGTATTCGGTCGCTGTGGGTTGAAATGCAAAACAGCTGGGCGGATTCGAAACAAGCCGCCAGGAAACGAGATGAATGAACGAACCACAAATACACACCACGACCGTATTGTTGGATCCCAACGTACGACTGAATCTGGTGTGGCGTGGACGCGCATACATTCACAATCGTTTGGGCGGCCAAAAATCGGACCGCTTTTTAGGTTGGCACGCTGGTTGTCTTGCACGCGACTACAAACGAACAAAACACTGGATTGGCTTAGTTAACTGGGTGGGTGGTCGCTGCAGAAGCCATCCTGATCTGCAGCGCAAACCCCATTTCGGACTGAACTACTTCAGCTCGATGCTGCCACCGGCCGCTTCAACATCCGCTTTGATCTTTCCGGCGTCTTCTTTCGAAACACCCTCCTTGAGCGTCGCTGGGCAGCTCTCAACCATTTTCTTGGCTTCCATCAAAGAAGCACCGGTGATGGTCTTGACGACTTTGACAACATCAAGTTTTTTGTCACCGAATCCTGTCAAGACGACGTCAAATTCCGTTTGCTCTTCAACGGCGGCTCCGGCATCGCCTGCACCTCCGGCCATCACAACCGCACCGCCGGCTGCAGCTTCGATACCGTGAACTTCTTTCAAATAGTCGCTTAGTTCTTTTGCGTCTTTCAGCGTTAGCTCGGCGATTTGATCACCAAGCGTTTTGGCTGATTCGGAAAATTCGATTGTTGCTGTTTCTTCAGACATCTCTGCGTCACCTTTCTTATTCGAGCGCCCAGGCGGGACCGGGCCCCCAATGTCAATTGATCAATATTCTTGTTACGTTTATTTGAACGAGTTCTACTCGCCTTTTTCCACA
>CAMYNE010000050.1 GCA_947259675.1 uncultured Pirellulaceae bacterium | reverse complement strand
GAGTTTCGCGCGGCTGACGATACCTGGGGCTGCGGTTTACTCGCTAATGCTCGCAAACCTGACCCCAGGCTAAATGCTGCCACTGCTTCGCAGTTATCGCTGCGCAAAAGGGGGGCAATCACGATACACGGCATCTTTCCAAGTAATAAACACTGATGTCGAGCCAGTCCCGTTTTGCTTCGTTACCTTGTGTCGTAGGGGTAGTTTTTTGGGAGACGTTAATGATCGACTCCGTCGACCGCATATCAAAACACGAGGCAATTCTTTATATTGAAAAAAATGCCAGGGCAGAGGTCAGGTTGATGTATCGGTCTCTAATGTATGGCCCCGACAGTCTCTTGGCCGGGATCGGCGTCAGGGCTGACGCCGCCACAATAAATTGATCATTGCTCTGATCGGAAAACAGCAGAATCACATGAGAAAAATTGTCACGATTGCGCTTCGCGAATATCGAGCCATGGTGGGTACCAAAGCATTTCTTGCTTCGATCATCATGATGCCCATTCTCATGGGCGGCGGAATTCTGGCAATGGAATTATTGCAAAATGTTGGGGAGACCAAGCAACGCAAGATCGCGATTTCAGACCAGACCGGTGAATTCGCCGAAACGATTCAAATCAAAGCCAAACAGCGAAATGACGCGCTGGCGAGACTTCATGAGAATGGCGAAGGAGATAATTCTCCGGGTGCGACGCGAGAGGAATATCTCATCGAAATTATCGAAGGTGAAGTCACGGATGAACTGCGAGTTGAGCTTTCCAACCAAATCAAATCCCAGGACCTTTATGCGTTTGTCGAAATTCCGGCAACCGCACTGGAGCCCAGTCAATCGAATTATGCTTCACACGGAGCCTTTGAATCTGACCAGACCACAGAGGACGACCTCGAAAACGTAGATGAAACACAAGCTGTCGATGAGGACGATTCGGGCAACATTCGTTTTTTTTCCCAAAACTCCAGCCTTTCTAACGCTCGCAGTTGGATCGCGCAAGTCATCAACGAAACGGTCAAAGCCAAACGATTAAACGATATCGGCAAAAAAAATAATGTTCCGGATTTGGCAATCCTGGTTCAAGAAGCCAGTTTGCCGATGCAGGTAGTCGGAATGGGACTTGTCGAAAAGTCGAGTGATGGAAAAATCACGACTAACAAAGGCAAAGACACGCTCACCGCCATCTTCTTGCCGATGGTCGTGATGATGCTGATGTTCATGGTCATCTTCATGGCATCACAACCCATGCTCGAAAGCGTGCTCGAAGAAAAATCGCAACGCATCGCCGAAGTCTTGCTCGGAAGCGCCAACCCAATGCAGTTAATGACGGGCAAACTGCTCGGAACGGTAGCCGGCTCATTGACGGTTTTTGTGATTTACCTGGCGGGAGCCTACGTGATGTGCATCTACCGAGGCTGGACGGACAAAATACCATTTGAGCTGGCCCCGTGGTTTATCGTCTTTCAAATCATGGGCGTGCTTTTTTACGCGGCGATCTTTATGGCAATCGGAGCTTCGGTTTCGCAGTTGAAAGAAGCCCAAACGATGTTATTGCCGGTTTGGATGCTCTTGATGAGTCCGATGTTTGTCTGGATTTTCATTGTTCGCGAGCCCCTCGGCAAACTGGCCACCGGATTTTCGCTGTTCCCACCCGCCACTCCGACAACGATGATGCTTCGCTTGGCAACTGGTCAGTCAATTCCGTGGTGGCAGCCAATGCTGGGGTTCATCTTGACGGCGATTGCCACGATCTTCATTGTTTATCTGGCCGCCAGAATTTTCCGCGTCGGAATCTTGTGGCAAGGCAAATCGCCAAGAATCGGCGAAATCCTCAAATGGGCGTTTACCGGCGGATAATCACCAATGCCAAACAAATTCTATTTGCGGGACACGGCAGCGGACAGAATGTAGCTTTGGCGAAACAGTTACGCCAGCCACTGTTGAACATCGTCAACGCAACGCTCAAGTTTTTGTATCTCCGGTAAGTGCAGTTTCAAATACGAATCAGCCGCCGATTCCTGAAATTCGAGATACCGCAGGATAGAATCGTTAAATGACTGTTCTCGCAGTGCTGTTTCGGTATCATCAATCTCGTAAATCTCGTCTCGATCAGAATCGGATATTTGATCCCAGCATTGTTCCATTTGTTGTTCGGCGTCGTAGGCATCGAGTATCGCCGCTGCACGTGGATGCTTGGCACCGTTCCGAATGCGGGCCACATCTTGTTTGTGGACGGACCAGTAGAACTCCGCTGAAACGAACGGGTATAGATTGAATCGACAAAACTTGAGAATTTCGTCATCGAGTTGAGGTGCCGCTGAACCATCCCGTCCAAAAGGCTCGTTGGGATGAGCACGATAGATATAGTCGAGATGGCCGAAAGCGCGGCGGTAACCGTCGAGGGTGTTTTCTGTCGGGAGTCTGGGATGTAGCAGGGGATATTTTTCACCGGCGTCTGGAGCCAGAAACACAACGAACTCACCGCCGTCGAACAACGGGAGATGTTTGTACCAGCTATGACCGCCATACAAATGGTCTTTAAACGCCCGCCATTGTGCATCGCTTGGCCGCGGAAGTGATTTTACGGTGGCAGCCGTAAGCATCGGTTTTCCTTGCTGCGTAACGAATTGGAATCTATCCGGCTCACGATTTGACTCCCGCTAGTAGATGATCTTCGACGATCGCATAACGCCAATGATCATTATCCGGTGTTCCTCGCTTCGCGTCTGACCAGGCTTTGTCAGGAACTAATTTGGAGGTTCATTTGTCCTCAAATGAACACAGTCTCGTTGGGCTCATCGTTCCAAAACACAATTGAGGACAATTGTGGCTACACTTTTCCGACCAGGATCACGCGGACTTTAAGAGCTGCAGTGAATAGGTCAGTTCTTCGCCGTCGAGCAGAGATCGGTCGAACGCCATTTGGTAAGCAGTTTGGCCTCTAACGATGGTTGGGGCAATGGTTGAGTAGCCCGCTTTACGGAACGCGAATTGAGATGCGTGTTTGCCGTGTTTGAGTTGGGCGACAGTCTGCTCAACATCGAATTGGGAAAAAATCTGGCGAGTGGCCTTATCGATCAGTGTTGGTCCATGACGTTTTCCGCGCTCGGACGAGTGGAGACAAATGCTGAAGTTGCAGTTTGAATGCTGATGGTCGATGTCCGCGCAGATGTAACCGAGTGGTGGACCGTGTTTGAAATGGGCAATCCACAGCGCTGAATTGGGCGACGTCAGTTTTTTGTGAAGCCAGTTTCGATGCGAATCATGCGAAACGAACTGGGGGTTGAAAGACAGTGCACGGAACTCGGGTTCATTCCGCAATTCCAGCAGAATGTCAAAATCGTTTTGATTCGCCGGGCGTAGTTGATACAGTTGGGAGGAAAGGTGTTGTGCAATTCGTATCGAGCCGTTTCCATCAACAAGCCGTTTGGCGCATTGGGACATGGATCTTCGTTTCTCCGCGTCTCGAAAGACTTCCCGTAGAGTTTTCGCGAATCTGGATCCATCAAAATCCTCGTAATGGCCACAGCAAATCGCCACACCTTTTTCGTGAAGCGATTTGGCAATCGGTTTTTGGTTGTCGGCGATTGAAATGATTGCCGTCGGAATTCCACAACGAGCCAGTTCGTAACAAGTAGAGCCTCCTGCACTGATGGCTAGATCGACTTTCGACATCAACGACGACATTCGGTCAACGTTTCGGTGCAGTCTCAAATTCAAAGTCGTTGATTTCTTGAAGACTCGAAGTTCTTCCGTGTGTTGATAACTTGCACCAATAACGACGTCGACAACGACATTGGATTTGTCGAGCGAATCGAGCGCTTTAAGTGTCCGTAGCGTGACGTTTTCCGGATCGGCCCCTCCGAATGTAACGAGGATGCGTTTGACTTTGCTGACGATGTGTTTGTCGTCTGAATCGGGATGATTCTCGGAAAACTCGTTTCGCAACAACAAGTATTTGGACCCCAGCAGCAGGCGATCCTGCTTGACGTGCGGGTAGGAATGGTATGTGGCATAAGCATTCTGATTCAAGACGGCATCGGCAGCTTCGTGCCGACCGTGACCATAGTCGTCAACGACAAGCAAACTCCCTTCAACGGAACGAAGTCTCGACTGATACGCGTCATTGAAGCGGTAGCCGTCCAGAACCACCCAATCGGGAGCGAATGCAGTTGCGATATCGCAGGTTTCTCTGGCATCCGTTCCGTCACAAGCCGCATTGGCAATTGAAAACAGCGCAAAACCCTCGTTGATCAAGCGGTTTTTTAACACGCCGGGCAGAGCCCCGCATGCGAAGGCGACTTGTCCGCCGATCGACTTCCAAGCCTGCCCAAGCGCTAGGCACCGCATCAAATGACCGGTGCCAATTCGTGGACCAACGTCTGCGCGGATTAACAGTCTCAAATCACGTGGCAACATCAGGCAGCCTTTTGAACAATGTGTTGATTAATTGAAAGCCAGTGTGGAAAGCGATCGTAGGCTTCAATGACATCCAGCCAGCGAAACTCCCGACCTTCGAAATGACGATAGATCTGATTAACCAGGTCGAGATCTTCCGCCGTGTCAACGGTCCAACGCAGATGACTGTGGTTGCTCGCCGCACCCTTGAAACCAATTTGAAACAAATCCGGTTGCTCGTAGATTCCCAGCGTTACATGTTCGCGATGTCTGGCGGCCGTCACCATTCGGTCGATTCTCCGCAATGTCTCAATCGTCAAGACTTCAATGTCCAAACCTCGCGGGAAGTGTCGAGTTGGCCAAAAATTACACCCGTAATCGTAGTTCGGATTGTGATCCAGAACCGAAATGGTCTCATCAATCACCTCGGGGTCAATCAATGGACAGTCAGCCGTAATGCGAACGATACGACGGGCAGCCGTGTGATCGGCCGCTTTGACGTATCGCGATAACACATCGTGTTCGGGGCCAACGACGACACTGATTTCCTGTTGATCGCAAAAATGGACTACATGACGGTCAATCAACGTATCGGGAACTGCGACAACGACCCCGTCGACACCATTCGCTTTGTTGACTCGATCAACAACGCGAGAGAGCATCGTCTGGCCACAGACATCGGCGAGAACCTTGCCGGGCAACCGCGTGCTTCCCATGCGAGCCTGGATAATGGCGACCGTTTTGGTAATTTCAGGCAAGGGATCGAATTCCTGGTTTTTGATCTCTGTCGATGATTCGTGAGATTTCCCGAACGACTCGATGAATATCAAACAGTGTCATCGATGGGAAAATAGGTAGCGACAGAATCTCGGAATAGACTTGATCGGCCATTGGACACCGGTGGTCAACACAGCCGAGCGGTTCACGGTAATATGGATGACGGTAAATCGGTTCAAAGTGGACGTTAACGCCGATTTCCTGCGATCTCAACCGTTGAAATGCCTCGTCACGGTTCAACCCGGATTTGGTTTCATTCCAGCGGACGACGTACAGGTGATAGGCGTGACGGACCGAGTTGCGTTTCGACAACGGTGTAACGTGACGATGATCGGCCAATAGGTCGTCGTAGCGACTGGCAATTTCATTTCGGCGATCGGTGAAGCGGTTGAGTTTTTTGAGTTGCGAAGCGGCCAAAGCGCATTGAATGTCGGTTAAGCGATAGTTAAAACCTAACGTGCTCATCGCATAGGAATGCGAAGCTGTTTTTTCTCGAGAACGGAAGTCATCTGAAATGCCATGATTACGAAAGACTTTCATGGCTCGTGCAAATTCGGCGTTGTCGGTCGTGATCACGCCGCCTTCACCAGCGGTGATCGGTTTAACCGGGTGCAAGCTGAAGCAATTCAAATCGGCAAATGTACCAACGGCACGATCATCGTCTTTTCCGCCCAGCGAATGGCAAGCATCTGCGATGAGAGTCAACTCGTGTTGATTGGCAATTCTGCGAAGTACATCGTAATCACAAGGCTGACCCGCATAATCCATCGTGACGATGGCCTTTGTTTTGTCCGTGATTTTTTTGATGACGTCGACAGGGTCAATCAGCAGGGTTTCCGGATCAACATCGGCAAAAACGGGTTTGCCGCCGCAATAGACGACCGCGTTGGCCGTCGCGACAAAGGAAATTGCGGGAACGATAACTTCGTCATTAGAGTTGATTCCCGCAGCAACCATTGCGGAATGGAGTGCTGCGGTTCCACTGGAAACGGCGACCGCATGCCTCGCACCAACGGCGCGGGCAAAGCATTCTTCGAATTGCTCGACTGCCGGCCCTGTCGTCAGCCAATCCGATTCCAGAGTCCGCAAGACGGCTCGGATGTCGTCGGCTTCAATCGTCTGTTTTCCATAAGGCAACATGGTCGATCCTTTCCATCAAGCGGCCGCGATGGCTTTACGGTGTACGCCGGAAACGTCGCTGCATTGCGCAATCAGATTCCGCAAATCGGAAACGGTCAGCCAGTGATTGTTGTTATCACTGGCATACGAAAACCCATCCGCGCAAGGCTTGCCGATCGCAGCATACGTCGGCGGAACGCTCGACCAACTTCGAAATGCAGGTTGGATAATGAAGTAGTCCTCAAACTCAAGCGTTTGCCGAGCCTCATCTGAAGGAACCATGCACTCGTGCAACTTTTCTCCGGGACGGATCCCAACGATTCGCGTCGTGCATTCGGGGGCAACAGCGCGAGCAATATCCAGAATTGTGGTGCTGGGAATCTTGGGTACGAAAACTTCGCCACCTTCCATTTCTGTGAACGCGGTTATCACGAATTGGATGCCCTGTTCAAGCGTGATGATAAATCGAGTCATCTTCGGGTCGGTGATCGGAAGTTCGCCGTGCTTCGCCTGTTTTTGAAAGAAGGGAACGACACTTCCGTTGGAACCGAGCACATTTCCATAACGCACGACGGCGAATCGGGTTCCATTTTCACCAGCAAGTGAATTTGCCGCGACAAAAAGTTTGTCACTGCAAAGTTTTGTGGCACCGTAGAGGTTGATGGGGCCAGCCGCTTTATCGGTTGACAGCGCGATGACTTTTTTGACGCCCGCATCAAGACTCGCATTAATGACGTTTTCCGCACCGCCGATATTGGTATGGATACATTCCTGCGGGTTGTATTCAGCGATATCGACGTGCTTCATGGCCGCAGCGTGAATGACGTAGTCGACCCCGCGCATCGCCCGCTTCAGCCGTTCGCAGTCGCGAACGTCACCGACGAAATAGCGAATCTGCGGATATTGGTCGGGCGGAAAGAGGTTCCGCCGCAAGTTGACGTGCTTTTGTTCGTCGCGACTGAAGATGACAAGTCGTTTGACTTGCGAATGTTCCAGAAGGAATTGAGCACACTGTTTTCCAAACGAGCCCGTACCACCTGTGATTAGCACGGTTTGATCTTTAAGCCAGAACATCCTTGTTCACCTCGGCTAAGTTGCAATTCGAAGATCGTAAAGCTAACTCAGCGGTTTCGAATCAACAATATGAAAAGTTAAGGCAGCAAACTGACAGCACTTCGCAAATGGGAGTCGAATGCTTGCATAAGTGTTCGGCCATCAGCGTAGACGTCGGAGTTTCTTTACGCGGTGTGTTTGGAAACCGCTCGTCCAGGTTGAAGGTGAGACTCCCGACCGCGTGAACGCGGGGGCTTCTGCGCAAAAAATGTGTTGCTTGGTGCGGCGTTAGGTTGATGGTCAGACACCCAACCGCGGGGGCTTCTAAGTATCGGCCAACCCCAGGACGATATTTGCCCGTTGTTAATTGGTAACTTTGCGGGGCTGGCCATTGATGTTCACGTTTCGATCGGTGTCGACATGGACTCGATAGCCTTTTTTAACTTTGCCATATCTCTTGCCGTTTACGAATAGCTTGAAGTCTTCTCTGTTCGTCGTTTCGAGTTTGATCACGACGTTTCCAAAGAAAATCTCATTCGAAGCATTTGTTTCCGCAGGCGTTTTGCCAAACGTGCCCTCAGGATTGATGCTGATTTCGCCTTCGATTTTGTCGACATTCAGAATGACACCCCAAACGTTGCCCATTCCACGACCGCTCACGTTTTTGACCCAGTCTTTTTTCGCGTTACCCGGCCAAGTCACCTCGACGTCGCCTCCGCAACCGATGGAAATGACGATCAACAGTAGAACTACAACCGATGGCATGAATTTTGACGATTTCGAATGTAGCATTGGATTTCCGATGTGGTTGTCGTAGCACAAGCGTCTCGCTTGTACGTGTCCAGGTTCCGGTAAGCAAAAGGAGCTTGCCCGATATTTAGTGCCCTAACGGCCTTTGCCGAGTCAGTTGTTTTAGCACTCTGCCCGCCTCGCGTTTGACTTTTTGGGGTAACGATTTTTCTTTGTCCGTATTCATCCCTGCATAGATTATTTTGTCTTTAAAGGTTCCGTCGAACAATCCCGTCGCTTCAAAGTACTTGTATTTCTGTCCTCGTGTTTGACACCAGTAGCCGTACATCAAAGCGCCCGTTTTGGGCAGAGGTTTCAAATCGGCTTTCAAAAAACTTAGCGTCTGTTGATGCGAAGTCGGGCGGTAAGTGCCTTCCAGATGCTGATAAAAACACGGTCCCAACGAAACTGACGGTCGTTCCCAGAATACCGCTTCGATACCAATGCTTGAACCGAATGAAACGACCGTGTCGGAGGTTTTTAGCAATTCGTAGCTATCGATCGCGGCTTCCTGGTGTTTGAGGAGTGGTCGTTGTTTATCGCCGTCTGTGTCGCGTTGCTGACGGCCATGGCCAACGTCGTGCTGCGCAAGGCGACCGACGATGTCAGCCTCTACTGGTCGGATGAAGTTGTCCGCAAGGTGATCTTTTTCTCGACCTATATCGGCTGTGTGGCCGCGGTGCGCAGCCGCTC
>CAMYNE010000049.1 GCA_947259675.1 uncultured Pirellulaceae bacterium | reverse complement strand
CAGCGCCATGGCCATCGAGGCGCGCGAATTGGATTCCTCGAAATCGTCAACATGATCGACAAGAATTGGCGCGAACAACCCGAACGAATCGGCATCGATGCTGACACGATTACCAAGTACACGCGCAAATCTCTGGCCGGTCGAGAACCCTCAAAAAACCAGAATATGCAGCAGTCGTGGATCACGGTCGCCGTCGAAAATCTCGAAGACAGCTTCGATCCCGAATACGGCGGGTTTCGCTTCAACCCTCAAAATTCAAATATCCCCAAATTTCCCGAGCCTTCCAACTTGATTTTCCTGGCTGATTTTGTGCGACAAAATCCGAAAAACGAGTCGGCAAAAAACATGCTAATCAAAACCTGCGAACGCATGATGATGGGTGGAATCTACGATCATCTTGGAGGCGGGTTTCATCGATATAGCGTCGATCGATTCTGGGCCATTCCCCACTTCGAAAAGATGCTTTATGACAATGGCCAACTGGCAACTGTCTATTCAGAAGCTTACAAGCTGACTAACCGCGAAGAATTCAAAAACGTTGTCGACGGAATATTGGCTTGGGTAACTCGCGAAATGGTTGCAGAAGAAGGGGGTTTTTATTCAGCTCTGGATGCAGAATCGGAAGGCGAGGAAGGCAAGTTTTATCGCTGGAACAAAGAAGAAATTAAGTCGGCGTTATCGGATAACGAATATCAGTTGTTCGCCAGCATTTACGGACTCAACAAGGCCCCCAATTTCGAAGAAAAATTTTACGCGCCCCAGTTAAGTCAAACTTTGTCCGAAACGGCGAAAGCACAATCGACAACTTTGGCCGAACTCGAGTCCAAACTGGCGTTGATACGCAAGAAGTTGTTTGACGTTCGGGCGAAGCGTGTACGACCGCTCCTCGATAACAAGATCTTGACCAGTTGGAACGGGATGATGATTCGCGGGTTTGCTGATGCAGGCCGCCTACTCGAAAATCAAGCCTACATTGAGACGGCCGTTCGCGCAGGCGATTTTGCGATTGCCAATCTCATTCGCGAAGATGGACGACTTTGGCGAACACGTACAAAAGGCGAATCCAAACTTAATGCTTACCTTGATGATTACGCTTGTTTGATTGATGGGTTTCTTGCACTGCACCGTGCAACCGGCGAGCAAAAATGGCTGGATCAAGCCATCAAAACACAGGCCAAACAGGACGAGCTTTTTTGGGATGATAAGTCGGGCGGTTATTTCTTTACGTCCAATGATCACGAACAGCTTCTCGTTCGCGGCAAAAAGCCAGTCGATGGAGCTTTACCTGCAGGAAACAGCGTATCGGCCGGCAATCTGCTGTATTTGGGTGAGCAAACGGGCGACGCTTCGTACACTGAACGAGCCCGCAAGACGGTAGTGAGTGCATCCGGGCTTCTGGAGCAATTACCAACCAGCGCCCCCCGGCTTTTGATCACGGCGCAGGAACTTTTGAAAGCTGGCAAATAACGTGTTGCGAATATCAACACAAAGTTTGTAGTCCCGGCTTTAGCCGGAATTCATCCTGCTCGACCCCCAGTACATACTGCGATGCCCTTTCAGCCTGGCCCGCGTGGTTCGCCTGACCGATGACGGCTCGGTAATCTATCGCGCCGAGCAGGCTCGCTGCCTATTTATACCCCACAAGTCTGATCGAGCGTTTCCGCCAGGCTTGTCCCAGGCTTGTCCCGGACGGGAGGCATGATTTCTCTGATCAGACGTGCTTCCCACAGGAACCAGCCCGACGGAGAGCGTTTCGTTCAATAATTCAAAGTGTCGACAATCGGATGTCATCCAACAGATCCTCCGCCACTGCGGGATATGGCCGGGTCCCATCCGCACCCACACCTCGCCGCTTGTTGATTTGGTGAGCCGCGACGCGTAAGCGGCCGGGCCTACCGCCTTCGCGACTCAATCCACTGGAAAACCTCGTTTGCGCAGCAGCGCCGCCGTGTCCACATCGCGACCGCGGAATTTGCGGAAGCCGTCGGCTGGTTCGATCGTATCGCCGACTGACATGATGTGTTCATACAGGCTTTTTGCAAGCTCTGGCTTGTAATAGGAACCCGCTGCTTCAAAGACTTCCGCCGCATCGGCAGTCAACGCGTCCGACCAGAGGTAACTGTAATAACCGGCCGAATAACCGTCGCTCGAAAACACGTGACTGAATTGCGGTGTCCGGTGACGCATGACGATTTCCTTCGGCATCCCAAGTTCGGCCAATTGTTCACGCTCAAATTTGTCCGGATCAATCGTCACATTTCCAGCCAGATGAAGTTTCATGTCGATCAGCGCACTGGCCAGGTATTCAACGGTAGCAAATCCCTGGTTAAACGTGTCTGCTTTCTCGATTTTTTCAAGCAACTCGGCGGGCATGGGTTCGCCCGTTTTGTAATGAACGGCGAACTTCTTCAGAACTTCCGGCGTGGAAAGCCAATGTTCATTCAACTGAGAAGGAAACTCGACGTAGTCGCGAGCAACCGAAGTTCCGGACTGGGAAGGGTATTGGCAATTGCTACACAAGCCGTGCAGCGCGTGACCGAACTCGTGAAACAACGTGATCGCGTCGTCCCATGAAATCAGTACCGCCTCGCCCTCCTTGCCTTTGACGAAGTTCGAATTATTCGACACGATCGGCGTGATCGGTTTGTCGATGTTTTTCTGTGAACGATAGGCGTTCATCCACGCGCCACTACGCTTGCCGCGACGAGCATAGGGGTCGAGGTACCAGAGACCGACATGTTGTCCATCACGAGTGACTTCAAAGACTCGGACATCGGGATGAAAAACGGGGACGTCCTTGATTTGCTCAAACTCAAACCCGTATAGCTCGCCAGCTGCCCACATCATGCCCTCAACGAGTTTTTCGAGTTGCAGATACGGTTTAACTTCGTTGAAATCGAGATCGTATTTTGCTTTGCGAACTTTCTCCGCATAGTAGCGATAGTCCCAGGGCTCGATCGTGATTCCGGCATTTTCCTGGTCGGCGATCGCTTGCATGTCGGTGACTTCTTCTTTCACTCGAGCGACCGCTTTCGGCCAGACTTTCAACATCAGGTCCATCGCAGCTTCGGGCTTGGCGGCCATTTGAGGCTCCAGTCGCCAGTGTGCGTGAGTTTCATAACCCAGCAACAATGCTCGTTCGGCACGCAGTTTCAGGATTTTGGAAATAATCTCGTTGTTATCCCTTTCGTCACCGTTGTCACCACGGTCGTAGTACGTCCGCCAGACTTTCTCGCGGCTCGCTCGATTGTCGGCATAGGTCAAAAACGGCTCCATCGAGGAACGGGTATTCGTGACGGCCCAGTCGCCTTTGCTTTCACCCTCGGTACTGCGCTCTTTGGCCGCACTGGCCATCGCCTCAATCACACTATCGGGAAGGCCTGCCAAGTCTTTTTCGTTTTCAATCCAGGTAACGTAATTACCTTCGTCGGCGAGAACATTTTGACTGAACTGAGTAAACAACCCGGCGAGAGAGGTATTGATCGGAGAAAGGTTGGCTTTGTCTTCCGCAATCAATTTCGCTCCTTGGCGGACAAAGTTTTTGTAATAGTCTTCAACGAGTCGTTGTTGTGCCAAGCTAAGACTCTTCATCTCATCGCCTTCATAGACCGTGGCAATTCGGGCGAAGAGTTTTTCATTTTGTGTAATTGAGTCACGGTGTTTTGACAATTTTGGCGCAACCGCTTTTTCAATATCCGGGATCGAACCAAGGTTCAAGTTGGAGCTGTGAACGCCGAAAATCGTTTCCAGTCGATTGAGCGGCTCGCCCGCTTTTTCCAGGGCTACGATGGTGTTTTCAAAAGTGGGTGCCGACGGATGGTTAGCGATCGCATCGATTTCCGCTTCCGACATTTCAATCGCTGCGTCGAACGTGGGCAAGAACTCTTCGACCTTAACCTGTTTCCAGGGTGGCACCCCGCCGTTGCGTCCTGACCAGGGCCGCAACATGATTGAGTCATACATTTTGGCTCCGTCCGTTTTTGTTTCTTCTTGGGCATACATTGGATGAGGAAGCATTATGTTCGTAGCGAAAATCGCGAAAGAAATTGAGTATAACAATTTTTTAGTTTTCATTTTGACTCCGGTTCTGTTGCCTTTTGCGGGTCTTCTGTTTTCGTTTCCCAATAAGGTACCAATTGGCGGTGAGGTTGTCTTCCGCCTACCGGCACGGGTTCGCGAAGAGCGAAAAAGTCATTCTGAGCCCCACATTCTGACGCGCGGGACAACGTAAAAAAAATGAACATAAATTATGTGGATGGTGTTTTGGTGTAGCAAGTCATCCTGAGGGAGCTTAGCGACCGAAGGATCTCGCGTTCGAACAATCCCAACGAGAGATCCTTCACCTCGCTCCACTCGGTTCAGGATGACTTGAACTTTTTGGATGCTCGTCAGACATTATATGCAATGTCGAATCGGAGCGAACCGCTATGCAAACGCCTGCTAAGGCTTGATTTCAACAATACCGTCAAACGCCAGATTCAAGTCGCCTGATTCGGCAAGCGTGCGACAGAGAACCTCAATGCTTGGTCTGTACTCTGCTTCGATCGTTTTTTCGCCAATGCGAATCTTGACGGGCTGCTTTGGATCGATCAGCCGTTCGTCAAAATAGACTAGCAGTTGATCGACGTTTTCAGCTTGAATTTCAATCAGATTGTTTTCGATTGTCGCGTTGACCTCTTTTCCTTTTGCTGGTTCATCGACCTGCAGCCAGAAAAACCTGTCGACGACCGGATCGGTCAGTTCCCACGTCAAATGCTTGGGAACAACATTGCGGGTGTAATCATACATTTCAGAAATCATGTCGCGGTCTGGCAAACCGCGATGACCGAATCCCGGTTTGAACAAAAACTCGACGGGATAAATGTCGTCTCGATCTCCTTTTAGTTCAGCTATTTGTTTTGCAAACGCTTCACACCGTTGACGTCGGCCATGGGCATTGTCATTCTCGCCAACCATAAACGTAAACCGGGTATTCCGAAGCGTTTTCGCAGAAGTCTCCCCGTCGGTTGGTGCGGCAGCGCTGGAATGGACGGCGGCAAAGCGATAAGGAATCTTGGGGCCGATCGCAAACGCGCCGTAGCCGCCATGAGAATAGCCCATAATGAAAACCTTGTCTGGATCAATGTCACCGTGAACGATGAATTGACGAATCAAGTTTTCGATCAATGGGTAAACATAGTTGTCGTAGAAGCCGTTCCAGCTGTTATTGGGTGCTCGCAGCGCTAGGTATTTGTAGCCTGTCACGCCAGGTTGATCTTTGTAATAGATCTGCATGTGTTCCCATTGGCTATCGTTGACGCGGGCGGGAGCACCGCCTCCGCCATGCATTGCGATGAAGAGTGGCCAACCGTTTTCTGGACGGGTGCCAACTTCCTTGACGGTGTACGGGCTGGTGTGTTCATTGAAGGTAACGCGATTATTTTCAAAGTCGTCTTTCCGCGACTGACCGAGTGATGAAATTTTGAAGGCCTCCAAAATCGCTTTGTGATACGATCGTGGATTCGCTCGATAAGCCTCAGCCACGTTTTCCGCGAACTTCCATTGCTTTCGCTGTTCTTTATTGGCTGCAAAAAAATCGGCGGCAGATTGTTTGACAAGATTTTTCATTTCGCCGGTTGAAACGCGTTCCTCCCGTAACAGGACTTCGACAATTTGTTGTTTCTTTTCGCCCGTACGAAACCGAACGTTCGTTGAATGATCGCCGCCACAGGCATGCAAATCGTAATGCGAGTTTGGCTTCAATTCGAATGTCAGCATGTCGTTCATGTCGGCCTCGTTGTCACGCGATTGACCGCTCAAACTGGTTTCGTCGTCCAAACCCTTTACGACAACTTGAACTGCTATTCGCTCAGTTTGATCGGCGTTCCAGACTCGAATCATCGTTTGCACGATATTCTGTTGGGCCTTCATCGCCGCGATCTTTTCCGGGTCCGCATAACGATCCGTTACATTAACCGCATACACCGGGTTTTCCGGATCACTTGACCAGACAAGCGGAAAGATCGTGTCCGTTTTCTTGAAACTGACCGAATAGACCGAGTGAAGTCGCGACGACTTGTCGGCGAGTGCAGCATCGTTTTGAAACCATGTGTGATTGAGCCCCTGCGCACTTGGCTCTGCAGCTCCGGTGAAATGCCATTCGCCATCCCAGACTTCGACCCACGTGTGATTACCCCGTTTGTTGGGCCAACTTGGAATGCCGGAGAGCCGCGCGGGAACACAAACGCTGCGGCACGCGTCCGTCAGCAAGACAGATAATCCGGTGCAAGATGCCAAGCCTTGATCGATGCTTTCGCTGGGGCATTGATTGGCTCGTTTGCGTGCCGTTGAATATTTGACACCCACTTTTTTGAATAGTTCTTCGTTCAGTTTTTGAGCCGCCTCGGCGGATGTTTTGCAATCGGCAACGATCGGCAGGCACAATTCATACAACTTTGGGCGCCAAAGTTCTCTTGTTTCATCGACATTAAAATGAGGCAGCACATCGTTTAAGAAAATGTCTTCTGGAATCTCGTCGCCCCAGGGTAACTTCGTTTTCGCCTCGTAGGCCAAACGAATGTTGTTCAGCAGCAAATTACCCGTCGCGGTCTGAAGATCTTTGGGATTCATGTTCGAAATCAGAAACGACATCGCTTTTCGATGTTCTTCGGGTGTTCGCTGCAAAGCGCTCGCAAGCTCGTTACTATTTGAGTCGGCCAGATCGAGTTGTGCCGAGACCCGATCATTCCACCACTTCGGAAATTCTTTTTCCTGACCGGTGACGACGTGATCGGCCGAGAGTAAAACGACGGTGAACATCGCGGCGAACCATAGTCGCCGCCGCAGGAGGTTGTATTGGGAAGACATTTCGTATGACCGTGAGTTGTGAAACAATAATCTGACTAGCATAACTTGGCGACCATGAAGGTGGGAGTCCTTTCTCGAGACGCTGGGCGGGAGTCTCTTCGGCTTGTAAAAAAAGGGTAAACTCGAGGCGACGCCTAAGCTTTGGCTAATACAGCACGCCATCTTCTGGCGCCAATGGTGAGGGCAGCTCTTTTTCACCTAACATTTGTTTGATATTGATTTCAATCGTTCGTGACAAACTGAGCATGGGCGTATCGGACGGTCGATTACTGAACGGGTCTTGCAAATACGTCGACACCCGGTCAATCAACAGAAACGCGAATGAAAGAAACATCGATGTAAACACCAACCCAACGGCTGGCACATTGACGAGTCCAAATGGCAGAAAAAAGACGAAAACGTAAATCAGCCCGTGAACCAGGCGACTGTATGACATTGGAAACGTCGTGTTTTTGATGCGTTCACATCCACCCATCGAATTCGTCAAACGGGTGAGGGTTTTTTCCAATTCGATGAATTGGAAGAGTTCCAAACGATTTGCCTCATAAAGCTTGCGTAACTCAATTGCCTGTTTGAGCAAAATATCATTGGGTACGTTGTGGATTGATTGATAAGAATCAATTTCTGCTTCGTCCATAAACGCGTCCAAGTCGCTTGTCGCATTCTGGCCGCGGAGACTTCGGCTTAATGCATAACACCAGGCGATCTGGCGAAACGCGATGCGCCGTAGATCTGAATCCGCAGCGGACTTGTTGTCGTTTTCGTATTTGCAGAACTCAATTATTTGACGAGCCCATGTTCGTGAATCATTGACGATCGCGCCCCAGAGAGTTCTGGCTTCCCACCAACGGCAATAGCAAGAATTCGTACGAAAGGCCAACAACAGGCCAATCACGGTACCAAGAATCGCAACAATCGCCACGGGGAAATTATAGATTTCGAGATGGAACTGCAGATCAAGCCCACAAATGATCAGCACATAGACCAGGACGGGCACGAGATGCAGAAGCAACTCACGAATCAATCTCAAAAACGGTTTGTACGAACTGACTACCACAACATTCTTGATTCCACGTTGAAACGGTTAATCCAATATGATTGGCAGTTACAAACACAAATAACAACATCCTTTTAGTTTGGACAAAGTATTACTTTACGGGAAGGGTGCCAATCACTGGTAGCGCGGCCATTCACACCGACTTTGACTTTGTTCGCAACGAGGGGCGACACAACTTGTTTCGGCTATCGAGACCATCGCCTACAATATCGGCTGAGGTCAAACGATCGAACTACGGAGCAGATTATGCACAACCAGTTTTTACATTCTTTCATTCTGTTACTGATTTGCGCCAACGGCATAACCGCCACTGGTCAAGCAGTCGACTCAAGTCAAAAAACCGCCACGCGAGCCGACGAGTCCGCAAAAATTGAGGCGGCGATCCAATCTTATGTGGCCGCGTTTAATGCCAAAGACGTCGCCAAGTTAACAGCTCACTGGTCACCGGAGGGCGTATACACTAGCCGAACGACTGGAGAACAGGCGGTTGGCCGAGCTGCAATGTCCGAAAGCTTTAAGAAGATTTTCGAAAACGAATCAGTCCCCAAACTCGCCGTCGCGACTGACTCGATCGAGCTCATCTCGCCGAGCGTCGCACTCGAAAGAGGTACTGCGACGGTCACCCACTCAGAGGGAAACGTTGTCGAGACGGATTATAGTGTCGTGTACGTCAAACGAGATGGCGCCTGGTTGATTGATCGCGTGACCGAGGCTGAAATGGTAATCGAGGAATCCCATTACGATGAACTCAAAGTCCTTGAGTGGCTTGTCGGCGACTGGGCTCAGGAGGGTGACGGATTCCGAATTGAGTTTTCCTGCCAATGGACGACCAAACAGAATTTCATCAGTCGAAAGTTCAAAGTTTACGGCGATCCGGATGAGGTTGAATCGTCGGGACTGCAGATCATCGGTTGGGACGCCAAGTCAAAAACG
>CAMYNE010000048.1:3902-12863 GCA_947259675.1 uncultured Pirellulaceae bacterium | reverse complement strand
AAGAATATTCCCAATCTCGTCAGGATGCAACAGGATTTGGGACGTTCGGAGCTTGCCAAAGCACAGTTGCAGGATTTTGTCAAACGCATCAGGCGGATAACGCGTAACAATGCAGAGATGCTCGATGTCTGGGTTGCGCTGGTCAGGTGCGCTACGTTGATGAAGGATTATGACATGGCCGAGGAAATCGTTGAGAACGCCCATCAGACGGTGCAGGATGCGACGACCCGGGACAACCTGATTAGGCTATTGGGTAACGTGTCTGTGTTAAAAGCAGATGACTTTGAGTCAATCGAAGACAAAGAGAGCTATACCGGGCGGCTGTATGCTCTCTGCGAAGCAATTAATGCCAATAAACGGAGCCAAGCGGCCTATTCCCGCTTAATTGAATATGCGGCTCCCGAAACGCTGCAAGAGGAAAAAGCGTTTTGGTTACGTGATGCGATATTGGGCTGCCCAAACCCTGCCGTGCTTCATGTCATCCTGGGTATGCAGCAAATAAAAGCAGGTAATTTTGTACAAGGGCAAAAACACTGGCGAATTGCCGATTCACAATTTGGAATGTCACAAGCGCAGTTGATTGTAAACAACATGCTCGAGCGGGCCGTTTATGAAAAACCGGATGAATTCGGAGACATGCTCGACATGATTACTGTCGCCATGGAGTTGTTCCCTGACCAGGTGGGCTTATATCAAACGCGGGCGATGTATTACGAAACGAAAGATCAATATCCGGAAGCAATCAAAGATCTTGACTATGTCGTCGAAAAAATGCCAAGCATGATTTCGGCTCGCCAATTGCTTCTCGAATGTTACCAGGCAATCGACGACAAGGAGAATGCAGACCGGGTACAGCAAGATATCGATCAGTTCATAAGCGAACTTGATCAAAATCAACAACTCATCGTCCAACAATTCTTGAGACAGAATGCGATCAAAAGATCGCGGCAGAAATCGGAAGCGGAATCGGAGTCGAATGCAGAACAGAATCCCGAGCTAGAATCGGAGCAAAATTCGGAAACAGGTTCAGGCACAGATTCGGAAACTGGTTCAGAAACTGATTCGGGGCAGCATTCTTAAACGGTTCGTTTCTCTCACATAGTGCGACATATAACGATTTGCTTTCGGGAGCCGTTTTCCTCGAAATTCTCCCGAAAAAAAAGCTTGAGCGAATGCCGCAATGTCCGCGTTTCTGACCGAATCGCTGGAGTCATGGTTGCCAAACCTTGGCGGTGATTTGGAGTTGAGGCATAATAGAGCCGGTATGTAAGGCTGTTTCTTATCGGGAATCAAATTCTGTTTTCTAAACTGTCACGATTTCAATTACTGCTGATTTTCGTCGCATTAATGCTGTTGCGCGTTGTAATCGGTTTCCATTTTTTCAAGGAAGGAACTGGTAAACTTCAGTCGGGTACGTTCACGGCCAAATACTTCCTGAAGGATGCCAAGGGTCCGCTTGCGCCTTATTTTCGCAAGCTGATTCGCGACGACGATGGCCGCGAACGGCTTTGCATTGAAGAAACGGAGACGGCGGATGGCGAGAAAAAGTTTGGATTCAACACCGATCTGACATTGGCTTTGTGGGACGATTTTATCGACCGAGCCGCTCTGCATTACGGATTTGGATTAGAAGAACTGCAAACCGAAATCCGGCATCGCCGGGAACAACTTGCTGAGCAAATTCAAGCCGCCCGAGAAGAGCAAGACACTTCAGTTGATACACGACGACTGGAAGAGCAGCGCCGGATGGGTGAAGAAAGCATTTTGAAGCTACGTACTCAGTTAGAAGATGCCGACCGGATTTTTGCCGTTCACAAAGAAGAACTCCTGACTTGGTTGGAAGGCAACCAAACAGAGATCAACGCTCATTTTGGGACCGAAAATCGCTTGGGCGGTTTTGAGCGCGACGGCGAGAACCGCCAGAAAGTCGCAATTTATGTCGATTCGCTTCGGTCGCAAGTTGACACAATCCGCAACGACCGTGAAAAACAGCTCGCCAGTTGGACCAATCACATCGAAGGGATTTGGGATTCCCTGGAAGCCCAGATCAACGGCCTGGCGACGGACAAACAAGCCGAATTGGAACCCGTTCGACTACATCGGCCGTATAATCAAGTTAACAGCAATTTAAGATGGATCGACAAGATAATTCCCTGGTTTGATACCGTCGTTGGTGTGCTGTTAATTTTGGGACTCTTCACTCGGTTAGCTTCGTTTGCCGGTGCAGGGTTTTTGGCGTCCGTGATTGCGACTCAACCACCCTGGATTCCCGGAACCTCGCCGACTTATTATCAAGCGATCGAGCTGATTGCATTACTTGTGATTTTTGCCACGTTTGCTGGACGTATGGGCGGACTCGACTATTTCTTGAGCAGCAAAAAACGTAATCCACCTTCCCTCCCGGAAGATCAAAACGCATAGAGGCGAATGAGATGATCAACTTGACACCTGAAGAACGCGAAATTGGTCGCGACAATTACTATGGTGCCGTAACTTCGTACGAAGAAATTAATCGTCGCGATTTTCTCGTGAAATCAATTGCGGCCGGTGGTGTAGCGGCCGCTGGTGTCGGTGCGATGTACTTTGGATATCAGCGACCGAAACGACCCGTTCGCGTCGCAATCATCGGCACCGGGGACGAAGGGGGCGTCCTGATCGGCGCCCTCAACCCAAACTATGTCGAAGTCAAATCCATTTGCGATATCCGCCCTTCGAGCATTCACCGGGCGTTTCATGGTGATTGGGCCACACCCAATTCGATCAAAGTCCGTCCCGGGTTGATGAGTGTTTATGGTTGGGATTCGGAAGACGAAGCCCGCCGGAATGTCAAGATCTACAACGACTGGAAAGACGCGGTTTCAGACCCGGACATTGAAGGCGTCATTATTGCCACACCGCTTTTCTCACACGCATCTATTTCGATTGCTGCCATGGAAAATGGCAAACATGTCCTCTGCGAAAAGCTGATGGCACACAACGTGGCCCAGTGTAAACTGATGTGCCGCGCTGCGAATGAAACAAACTCATTCCTCTCCGTCGGTCACCAGCGTCACTACAGCATTCTTTACGACAACGCCGTGAACCTGATTCGCTGGGGCCTGCTGGGAGAGATCCATCATATCCGCGCACAGTGGCACCGAAATAATCTTCCTGGTAAAGACACTTGGGCGTTGCCGATTCCGGGTGGTGAGATTGACGCCGATGGCGGCAAAAGAATCGATCAGATCAAGAAACAGCTTAACGCGTTAATGAAGGCGCTGAATGATCCATCAAATTCTTCAAATGATCGCCTTCGTCTTCAACAACAGGTCGCCCAGTGGACTCAATGGGACGCTGACAAGACCGTTCGCGCCGAAAATCACGGCTACATCGAAGATCGTACCATCTACAGTGGCGATCGCACCCGTACTGCACTCGAGGAATTGGTTCGTTGGCGTTTGTGGGATCGTACTGGCGGTGGCCTGATGGCGGAACTAGGCAGCCATCAACTCGACGCCGCCAGCATTTTCATTTCGGCGTTGTCTCGCGAACAGGGCAAACACGTCCACCCGTTGACCGTTCACGCGATCGGTGGAAGACATCTGTTCCCAAAAGATCGAGACGCCGATGATCACGTCTATTGCGCGTTTGAATTCCCCGGACAGGGATACGATTACGATTTCGACGTGGGGTATAAAGATAACGTGAATCAATATCCCGATCCGCAAGCTGGCGTGCCTTCGTTTGAAGAGAATTCGAATAAGAAAGTCGTGGTGACCTACAGCTCAATCAACGGCAACGGATTCGGCGGTTACGGGGAAGTCGTATTAGGGACCAAGGCGACTTTGGTTCTGGATCGCGAAAAAGAAGCGCTGCTGTATCCACTGGCTGGAACAAGTTACAAAGCGGGCGTTAAAAAGAAAGGCGGCGGAGCCGTACTGGACACGTCCGCCAGTGGAGATGCCGCCCCTGCCAAGACGGCTGAAGGTGGAGGGCCTGTCAGTCGCGGCTATCGCGAAGAGATCGAACACTGGGCTTGGTGCATCAGCTCAGGTGATTCCGGCAACCAACCGCGCTGCAACGGCCCAGTCGCTTTGGCGGACGCGGTAATTGCCTTGACGGCCAAACAAGCCATCAAGAATTCTGGTCAAAAGGACGGTCACGGTTTCATCCGGTTTGAGAACAGCTGGTTCGATTTCGAAACCGACGACGTTCCCGAAACAACCGGGATCGAAGAAGCCAAGCAAATGTTTGCTCAGGAAAAAAAGAATCTCGGGCTAAGCTAGTCCCGCGACTAATAAATAACCTGTCACCAAAATCGTTGTGTTTTTCCTTGAAAAGGGTTTTCTATCGGGAAATCGGTAGGCTATGGTGACAGGTTAATTCGTGTTTGCGGGACTAGATGCGAAAACAACGGCACAACTCAGTTCGGCCATTCGTTGGACGCCCCCACATTTATGTGGTGGGAGCCTCACTTTTTTGCCGATCATCTGGCATCCCCGTCGGGCGAGCGGTGACGCTCCCGCCGCATAAATGCGGGGGTTTCTACTATTTGCTAATGCTTTGTTAAAGCTAGGTCGAAGATGAACCTCCCGCCGCGTGAACGCGGGGGTTTCTTGCCAATTCTATAGAGATAAGCGAGTGCACCCATCAAAATCTAACTACCGGTAATCATCGATATTGAAAATTGTCGGTTTCGATTCGTGATCAGTCCAACTGGCTTGATCATAGAGCCAAGCTTGGCAGACGTCTCGATCGCAAACTTCCCATTGTTGTTCACCAACCCGGGCGATTGGGCGTTCGCCGCAGCCAGTGATGACAACCGCGTCATCCGGGCTAGCTTGAGAAAGAGTCCATTCGATCGCCTTGAACCGATCCGGAATAAGCTGAACTGTCGCGGGATTATCAAAACCATCCAGCACCTGATGAGCCGGCTCGTAATCGGTCTGTTTCTTCATCAGTGTCTGCGTGAGGACATGAAAGTCCGAGGATCTCTCAACGATCTCGCCAATTTGTTTTCGCAGCGTGCGGTTTTGCTGATCGTCGACGGAGCAGATGCACCAGATTTTGCCTTTGGTAACTCGTTTGACTGATTGAAGTGCCGTTGCCAGTTGCCTGGCGCTCCGAGCTGAATCAATCCAAACATTGAATGGCTGGCCGCATTCCACGCGTTCCAGTCGGCCGGGAATTACCAGAACCGATTCAAGCCCTTTGGCAATCACGGCGAGTTCAATTCCTGAAGTCAAACCAACTGCGGCGGCCGCCAGGCAATTGTAGACATGTTGATCACCGATGATCGATGTACGCACCACCGCGGATTCACCGCCAGCGGTCAACAAAAAAGTCTGTTCACTATTAGTCCGTTCGATTACTTTCGCCGTGATCTCTGCATGATGTATCATCCCGATGGTCAACACGGGCGTCTCGATCCGATCCAACAAATAATGCGTCGTTGGATCATCCGCGTTGAGCACAGCGAATCCGGTGGGTTTGAGATATTGCAGCAGCCGGGTTGCTGCGCGTTGATAATTCTCTTTCGAACCGTGAAAACCCATGTTGTCATGGCGAATATTCGTCACCACGGCGGCGTCGAGAGTCACGCCCGAGAGTGAATGCTGAGCTAATGCCTCGCAAGCCATTTCAACCACGGCGTGTGTACACCCCGACAACACCATTGTCGAAAGCTGATCGGCAAGCAAAGGCGAATTCAAATTTCGATTTGGAGCCAACACATTAGTTGCACCAAGTCGATTCTCGATCGAGGAGAGCAAGCCAACATTGCCGCCTGATTGGTCCAACACACTCTGAATCAGGTGACTGGTTACCGTTTTTCCGTCGCTTCCCGACACACCAATCGTGGAGATTCGTTGGCTGGGATTTCCGGCTAGTGCATGGCAGATCGTCGCAAAAGCCAATCTCGAGTCTTCGACGATGCATTGCGGTCGATCGACCGCCAATAGTCGTTCGGTGACAATCGCCGTAGCACCGCGCTCGATGGCTTCGCAAGCAAATTCGTGACCATCGGTCTCCGAATCAACGATCGCAACATAGACGTCGTCGCCCTGACACTCCTGCCAACGACTGCAACAGGACCGAACCTGAACGTCCTGGCCGCCGATAAACTGTGAACTCGGAAGTATTTCATTCAAACGGATCGAGCCGTTTGAAGACGCTAGCTGTTTAGTACTCACAAGGCCTCCTTGCCTGGCGAATGATGTGCGTCGATTCAATTGTCTGTCGGCCTCCTGCCAACAATTTCGATTCTTGAAATATCTACCGGTACGTCAAGGCTGATTCTCAATTCTATTTTTTCAGCCGTTTGATATGGCGTCAACGATGTCAAATGGTCATCATAAGCCAGCACAGATGCATGAGGTGCCAGCATGGCTAACGAAGATTTTGACATTCACTCACTCGCTGCGTACCTGCACATTACGCCTGAGCAGGTCAAACGCATGGCGGAGCGCGGAAGACTTCCCGGTCGCAGGATTGGGGGAATTTGGAAATTTTCTTCCGCTGAAATCCATCACTGGTTCGAGGATCGAATAGGGCTCTCGACCGAACAAGAGCTTGTTGAAGTTGAAGAAGTCCTGGACAAGCATCGTACGCCAACCGGACTCGGCGAAATCACGATTTCGGGTCTACTAACGCCCGAGAATATTGCTGTCCCGCTTAAGGCAAGAACAAAAAACTCGGTCATCGAAAAAATATGTGAACTGGCCGCAAACTCGGGTGCTTTGTGGCTTCCTGAGAAAATGGTGCAAGCTATTCGCTCTCGTGAAGAACTTCATCCAACCGCACTGGAAAACGGTGTGGCCCTGCTCCACCCAAGACGACCGCCCGTCGACGCATTTGCGGAACCATTTTTGGCACTTGGCATCACTTCGAGCGGCATTCCATTTGGTGGTCCAAGAGGATGTTTGACCGATATTTTTTTCCTCGTCGCATCATTGGATGAGGCTTGTCATTTACGAGTGTTGGCACGACTCAGCCGGCTAATTCAACTCGATTGGGTTCTTGATGCGTTACGAAATGCGAGTACCGTGGCAGAAGCCTGGGAAGTGATCAATACCGCCGACGCGGAATTGTCATGACAAAAACAACCGGTTAAATACAGGAAGGTGCTTGTTAGTCTGTTACTTCGTAACGCAACTACTTTTGAAACGCGAACTCTTGGATAGAATTAAGTAATCACTTGACGATGGAGCGACAAGATGCGCCAACGACAAATTCTCATCAGCGGTGATTATTGGCACGCGGAATTCAAAGCAATTCTGTCCAGTTTTGATGCGCTCGTCACGATGATTCCGACCGATAAGTTAGATCGGTTAGTTTCACCTGACGACCAATTCGAGTTGATCGTGTTGGCCGAGTCCAGACGGGATCAGATTCCAAGGGAAACTGTCGATTTGTTACGTGAGAGATTCGCTGGTGTTCCGCTGGTCAACCTCCTCGGAAGTTGGTGTGAAGGCGAGACACGCTCGGGCGATCCAGTTCCAGGCTTGATTCGTGTCTATTGGCATCAATGGAGAGGCCAATACGACAAATTCGTAAAACAGCTCGATTCAAACCAAATCAGTGATTGGCATTTGCCATCAACCGCCTCGGTTGCTGATCGAATTGAAGCGTCGTCGACCACCAGCAATATGGAACCCGAGATCATCGGTGTCAGCGCATGGTCTCAACCCCAATTTGAAATGCTGGCTGACAGTTTGAAAACGCTTGGCTACCGCTCAAGATGGCTGGAGCGTTGTACCTGGGACGCCGAATCCATCAAGCTACTTTCCGCGATTTGTATCGATGCGAATTCGGTCACTGACGACCTGGTCAATCGCATTGAATGGTTGAAGTCGACGTTTCCAGATCCTGTGTTGATTTTGATTCTAAACTTCCCGCGAATTAACGAAGCACATTCGGCGGTGGAACTTGGAGTGAAGGAGGTTTTGTCAAAACCTTTTGAGCTTGCCGACCTGTTGACCGCCGTCATTCGAGCCTGCAAGAACGCTGCGAAAGAGAACAACAGCGTTATTCAGTAGAGATGTGTGAGTACTGACTGCACTGGCCAACGTGTTCATTAGTAGGCCGGCCTACATTAACTAACCTGCGCTGTTAGACCCCCAGTCACCTTAAACTTGTCATGATTTCGAGTACAATGCGGTTGGCAATTGTATGTGACTCTAAATCCGCAATGACCAAGATGCACTCAGAAGAGAATCAGAAAAAAATCGAATCGGCATTGCGCTGTTGGTACCTAACCGGCGCCACGGCAAGTGGCAAGACGAGCGTGGGTATCGAACTGGCCCAGATGCTGAACGCCGAAATCATTTCGCTCGATTCGATGGCGATCTACCGTGAGATGGACGTTGGCACAGCAAAGCCGACGGCCGATCAATGCCAGCTTGTTCCACATCACATGCTGGATATCCGGGATCCGGTCGAATCGTTCAGCGTTTCGCAATATCGCAATTTGGCTTTGAAGGCGGCGGACGACATCCGCTCGCGAGGCAAAGAAGTACTCGTCGTCGGTGGAACGGCGCTTTATCTAAAAGCACTTTTGCGAGGCCTGTTTGACGGGCCGCCGGCAGACTGGGAATTTCGCCAACAAGTCGAAGCGGAATTGGCCGACGTGGATAGCAAGCTTCTTCACGAGCGACTGGCCAATGTTGATCCAGTCGCCGCACACAAACTTCACCCCAATGATCGTCGCCGAATTATTCGTGCGTTGGAGGTCTTCAAGTTGACCGGCCAGCCGATCAGCCACTGGCAAATGGAGTTTGATGAAGCACATTCCGCGGATGAGTGCCGAGTTTTTACACTGCGACATCCGCGACCTGAGCTGCATCGACGAATTGAACAGCGAGTTCTGGACATGTTCGACGGGGGCTTGGTCGCCGAGGTAGAAAGGCTGCTGGAAAAATGGAAGGAACTGGGCCACACGGCGTCCCAAGCTGTTGGCTACCGGGAGGTCATCGACCATCTCGC
>CAMYNE010000048.1:0-3795 GCA_947259675.1 uncultured Pirellulaceae bacterium | reverse complement strand
CGTCACCAGGAAACATGGTTTCGCGGGTTGAGTGAATGTCGGATCGTGGACCTGGAGATCGATTTTGAACCAGCGCAGACAGCCCAACATCTGTTCGAATTGGGCTCAAGTATCGGATTCAAGCTCTGACACAAGGGTGGAGGACTATCGCCCTTTGCGTTTTTTTAGGAATACCAAATTGCCTTTGTAGACGTCCCTTTGCGAAAACTCGGTTTACTGCAATATTGTCTGTTTCGATAACGAACCTCACGAGTTAAACACGGCTCAGTAGGCCAGTTGGCTCGATTTCCTGATGTCTTGAAGTCTAACAACCGAAAACGGAAACTCCCGTGCTAAGAACACATACCTGCGGTGAACTCAATAAGTCGCTTGTGAATCAATCGGTCACACGTTGCGGGTGGATTGACACGATTCGAGACCTCGGCCAAGGCAAGTTTATTGTATTACGTGACCGGTATGGCACGACTCAGATCGTCACGAATCCCAAATCAAGCCAAGAGGTGCTTGAAACTGCGGATTTGCTCAAGAGTGAATACGTCGTGCAAGCGACCGGTACAGTTTCCGAACGTCCATCCGGTCAAGAAAACTCTGAAATGTCGACGGGTGAAATTGAACTGGTCGTAACCGACTTACAAATCCTGAATAAATCGAAACTGCCTCCGTTCTTGCCAAACCAGCGCGAGTTACCGAACGAAGACCTGCGACTGAAACATCGGTATCTTGACCTTCGCCGGCCCCAAATGCAGAAGACGATGTTCTCGCGAAGCCTGATTACGAAATCGATTCGCGACTACTTTGAGCGAAATGATTTTATCGATATCGAAACTCCGATCCTTGGCCGCAGTACGCCCGAGGGTGCCCGCGACTATCTTGTTCCCAGTCGCATTCAAAATGGATCTTTTTATGCCCTTCCGCAGTCACCGCAGATCTACAAACAAATCATGATGATCGCGGGATACGATCGGTATGTCCAAATCGCCCGCTGTTTTCGCGATGAGGATCTGCGAGCTGACCGCCAACCTGAGTTTACGCAACTGGACATGGAAATGTCGTTTGTCGATGCCGATGATGTGATTGGCATGATCGATGGATTGATGAAGCATCTGGCTAAAAATATTCTGGGGATTGAGTTGACACTGCCGCTCCCAAGAATGACTTACGACGAAGCGATGACTCGTTTTGGTCATGACGCTCCCGACCTTCGTTTTGGAATGGAGATTGTTGACTGTACGGATCTGGCGGCAAAGTCCGATTTCCGAGTCTTCAAAAGCGTTGCCGATGCGGGTAACTTTGTACGAGCAATCAACGCAAAGGGTGGGGCAGCGAAGTACTCGCGAAAGGGAATTGATCAACTCACGAAGTTTGTTCAAGAAGATTTTGGCGCGAAAGGCCTGGCGTGGTTTCGAGTCGAAGAAGACGGCACGCTGTTTTCGCCCATCGCCAAAAACTTTGCGCCCGAATTGCTCGAAGAATTCAAACAACGAATGGAAGGCGAAACCGGTGACTTGTTCCTGTTCGTCGCGGACACTTGGGAAGTCAGTTGCAAGTCGCTTTATGGTTTGCGTAAACGTTTGGGTGCGGAACTAGAATTGTACGATCCGGACGATATGAACTTTTCCTGGATTGTCGAGTTTCCCATGTTTGCCCACGATGAAGAAGAAGATCGTTGGGACGCGATGCATCACCCATTTACGGCACCGCGAGACGAGGACCTGGAGTTTCTGGCAAGCGATCCAGGTAGGGCACGAGCGAAAGCCTACGACCTGGTCATTAACGGATACGAGGCGGGCGGGGGCACGATCCGAATTCACGACAGTGAAACCCAGTCTCACGTTTTCAGTTTGCTGGGCCTGGACGAAGCAACCGCAAGGGAACGGTTTGGATTCCTGCTCGACGCCTTGCAATACGGGGCTCCCCCTCACGGCGGCATCGCACTCGGAATCGATCGAATCGTGATGTTGTTCAACAAACTCGACAATATTCGTGACTGCATTACTTTTCCGAAAACGCAAAAGGCGACAGATCTGATGACCGATGCGCCCAACGCTGTCGACGATGTTCAACTTGGTGAACTGGGAATTGAGATTGCCAAAAAAGAAGTGGCCCGAAGCTAAAAAAGTGTGGCGAACGATCGACAAGCTCCCTTTCCCGACGACGCCTGAGCGTCCGGGAGAGAGTGCTGGTCATGTTGGGAGATAGTTGAATTCGTCCGAGTCGGAGGATCCCAATGAGATTAGCACAGCAGCTGTCGCGACGAACAACCCTCACCCGCCGCTGAGACGGCGACCTCTCCAGCCTGGGAGAGGTTGAACTCAACGATGTCCGCAACGTTAAGTGGAGAACCGGGACTCGCCCGACGAATTGCTAACCATGCGCCAAATCAATCTTGGCCAACACGTCTGCGATTTGGGTTGCAGATGTGCCATCTCCAAACGGATTGCTGATCGACGCCATTTTCTCACGCTCACCGGGGCATGTCAGCAGCAACGTCAACTGTTCGGTAATCCGTTGACGATCGACGCCAACCAAACGAGCGTTTCCGGCGTCGATACCTTCCGGCCGTTCGGTTGTATCACGCATAACCAAAACCGGTTTGCCCAGCGACGGCGCTTCTTCTTGGACGCCCCCCGAGTCGGTCAAAATAACGGTCGCTCGGTTCATCAGCCAAACAAAAGGCTCGTAAGTCAGCGGCTCAATTAATTTGATTCTCGGATGGCCGCCAAGGATGCGATTGACGGGCTCACGGACCTCAGGATTCAAATGGACCGGATAAACAAACTGTACGTTGGACTGCGAATCGGCAACGTCACGAATTGCCTGACACATGTCTTCGAATCCAAGACCAAAACTCTCCCGCCGATGGCCTGTAATTAACACCATGTCCTGACCACGGATCGTATCAGCCAGGCCGGTTGGCAATTCCGGCGTCGTTTTCATCACTCGATCGCGAACCCACAGCAACGCGTCGATAACCGTATTGCCAACGAGATGAACCGCTTCCGGATCAATCTGTTCGCGCAGTAGAACGTCACGAGCGTGCGTGGTCGGTGCAAAGTGATGATCAGCCAGCCGCCCAATCAAACGGCGATTCATTTCCTCGGGGAACGGAGCGTACTTGTTTCCCGTTCTCAAACCGGCTTCCACGTGGCCGATCAAGATGTGTCGATAATGGCTGGCCATGGCTCCACAAAAAGCAGAGGTGGTATCGCCCTGTACCAGCGTTACGTCAGGCTTCACTTTTGAGATAACGAGGTCCAAGCCGGTGATCGCCCGAGCCGTCACTTCCGCGAGTGTTTGACCCGGCTTCATGATGTTCAAGTCGTGTTCGGGAACCAGGCCGAAGATCTGCAATGCCTGATCCAACAACTCCCGATGCTGTGCTGTCGCACAGATAATTGTCTCAAATTCGTCGCGCCGTTGAAGCTCGATGGCAATTGGAGCAAGTTTGATTGCCTCCGGTCGAGTCCCGATAACAATAAGGATCTTTCGCTTCATCAAATATTGTCGTAAATAATTTCCAGGACCTTGAAGTTGAGCGTACCCTTGGGAACTGGAATCTCGACACTTTCTCCAACCTTTTTGCCGAGCAAGCCTTTGCCGATCGGACTGGTGATCTGATATTTGCCATTGTCGTAGTCTTCATCACCATCACCGACGAGGGTTATTACTTCTTCGTCGTCGTAATCAACGTCGAGTACTTTAACGGTGCAACCAAATGCAATCTCGTCTTGTGGGATCTTGGAAGGATCGACGATCGTCGCGCGCGAGAGCTTGCTCTTGCATTGGTTGACTTTT
>CAMYNE010000047.1:746-12505 GCA_947259675.1 uncultured Pirellulaceae bacterium | reverse complement strand
ACTGATCGTCATCTGATGTACACAAACTGAGGATTTGGCTAACAAAACGCTGGACCGGAGCCGCCGATCCGGTGTGAATCAAGTGGAGCGTTGATTGGCGGCGGCCCGGTCAGCTCGTTCTGTTGACTGAGGTAATCTGACTGTTGATTTGGGTCGATATGTTTGGCCTGATGTAGCGCGGGGTTGCTGTGTTGGGCCCCTTTTCTTGACCACGCCTCTACCTGCTACTGATGCGCTCGCGTTGGCTGATTCAGATCCGTGTATTCTGTGACTTCCGTGGTTCAAATACGCGCTGGAAGATGCGCTGACAAGTTCGGATGATTGGATCGCGAAAATGTGTCTCGATGCGAAATCGAAGGTTGAAACGGCTTCCTGAATAAATTGCGAGGTCGAGATGCGGGAATAGAACCACGGATATCCACGGCAGCTGGGACGGGGGCTTGATCCCCACGATTAGCTGGATTCGCTCCCTCGAATTCGCTAAAATCAAAGGTGTTGAACCAGCGCCTCGACGACAAAGTTCAACGCACGATCTATCCGTGTGTCCCTTGAGTTCAATCCGACTGCGTAACTGCCCGACGGACACCCGGATAGATCGCAATTTGTTATCCCGCAAAGAATCAGATACACAATAAGCACTCTAAGTGAACTACGAACATGAAGCCCATTCATATCTCGCGAACGATTGCCGCACCGCTTGACCTGGTGTTCCAGACTGTCTCTGACGTTCGTAACTTCCGCGAAGCCGTGCCTCATATCACGAATGTGGAATTCCTTTCCGGTCAACAAGTCGGCGCTGGAACGCGGTTTCGGGAAACGCGTGTGATGAATGGCCGCGAGCAAACGGTTGAACTCGAAGTTGCCGAGTACATTGATGACGACCGCGTTCGTATGATCTCCGATGCCGGAGGAACAGTCTGGGACACAGTGTTTACGGTCTCAAAGTGTTCCGACAACGTTACGCTTGAAATGCAAATGGACATTAAACCCCACACGTTGTTCGCCAGAATAATGACGCCACTGATCCGCGGCATGGTCGTAAAGGCTGTGGAATCAGACATGGATGCAGTCAAAGCATATTGCGAGTCCAGTCGCCATGCACCTTCTTACGTGTCCCTTGGTCAATTTTTACAATCGCTGACCGCAACAACACGGCAAAATCCCATTTTTGCGAAGATTTAACTTACTTGCGCAACTGCCGTGCGAAACAGTATTGAGCCGGCTACGTCAGCAAAGATTTGCCAACCCCATAGATCTCTTCGATTTCCAATATTTGATCATTGGTTTCAAACAACTGTTGAATACAACGGCGGTGAATTTTCATTTTAAGACCGCCGACACCGACGGCTCCGTAGCAGATTGTATTGCCGCGGGATACGGCTTTGTCCATCACGTCGATCGAAAATATGCCGACGGGTGGGACAGCATTAAGGTCCACGGCGACCGAGGGTCCGTCTTTTACATCCAGCCATTGCTCGGCAACCATCTCCACTCCGGCGGCTCCGGCTGAGTAGACGACATCCGACCCGCGAAGCGAGTTGTAGGTTTGTTCGTGGTTGGCAGTCTGAAAGGCGATGAGTTCTCCCACTTCGTCGGGGCCACGTTTTCGTCGTACCATATCGCATATTTGTTGAGCTCGAGATTCACGACGGGAACAAACGCGAACCGTGGCTCCCAGCCATGAAGCGAGTTGGACAATTCGAAAGCCCACGGGTCCGGTAGCGGCGAGGACGGTCACCGTTTTGCCCGCAAGGTCAAGGTGCTGTTCAGAGCAAAGCACGGCTGCGGCCGCGGTCGTGTTGCTTCCGTTCGGATCTGACATCAAAGAAACTCGAACGGGTCCGAAAAAAGTCTTCTTGGCAGCCCGAACCAACGCCTCGGTTTGTTGGACATCGCTGCCCCCAAAAAAAAGAGCCGTCTTTTTCAGGTCGTCGCCACCGCGCGTAAACATTGCCCCGTAAACCAACGATTGGACTTCGAACAAAGTAACTGATTGGTAAGTCAACAAGTGGTCGACGCCCGAATCGATTGCGACAATGGAATCGAAAGTGCTTGCTTGTGGATCAGAATCGATTTGAATCAGAACGGTAGTTTTCGACATAGGTAGATGTTAACACGATTCGGTTGATGGATTACTGTTCGCGGAACTGGTTGGCGTCGACGTCCGCAGTGTCATTTCATTGTCTGGATTCGGCTGGATGACTTGGTTCGAGCGCCCGTTTTTGGTCAAGCCGGCGCCTCCGGCTGGGCGTTAAACTGAAAAGTCTCAGCATCTCAAAAATAAACGCCCGCGACCTGTTTGTCCAAGTGCGAGCGTCAAAACTTGTAAATGTTTAGAACGACTAGAATCCACGAAACGGATGTGCGGCATCGTCTTTACCGGCAATCATTTCGTCGGCCGACGGCTTGTTGCCCATTGCATTGGCGATCGCCATTTTAGTGGCTTCATAGTTATATTCATAGATTTTCTTGTCATCATCAGCTTCCGGGTGAATGAACACGCCGCAGACGCAGACCAGGTCCTCCGAACGATCTTTGGCAATGACTCCGTCAGCGACGCTATCCGCTACGGCTTTGGCAACCGCGGCTTGGGCAGGTCCAAACATCTGCACAGCCTGTTTCATGCCTTTGATCGTCACTTTGGTGACCATCACAGTGGCAGGTTTAACCGCCAGATTAGGCGTCAGAACTGCCAGCAGGTTGCTGTGACCTTCACTTTGAGTTGAAAGAGCATTTGCAAAGGCATTGCCAACGGGACCATCTTTACTGCCAATCATCAAATCAATGTGCGCGATTTCATTTCCATCGCCAGCCAAGGCCTCACCAATGAGCATGGACATAATCAACTCTCCACAGATCGTTACAATTTGAATGTCGCGAATTTCGCTGCCGCAACTTTATCTTTAAGATTAGTAAAACTATCAGACCGTCATTCCGATGCCAAGCAGCCTATCACGATCAACCCAATTTGACACCGAACAAGGCAAACCCAAGCTGTTTGTGGCCGGCGCTTGTGCTCGCCCCATCGTCGAACTTGCCAGAAAAGCTGGTTATTCATGCGCGGCAGCTGATCTTTTTTGTGATTGGGATACGCAAAACAAATGTGTTTGCAACAAAATCAATCATCTAAACGAGCTGGCGGAATTGCTCGCCGTTTACGAATTCGACGAACTCATCATCGCCGGAGGACTTGAAAACTTCCCGAAATTGGTCGATCGCTACTGCCAACATCTTCCGGCTCGCAACATCGAAGCATTAGTTCGTTGCCGCGACCCTTTTGAAGTAATGCGAGTGGTCGCCGATTCTGCCGTCTTGCGGAATCATCGAATCGGTTTCCCCTCGACAATGGCTCAAATCCCAATTTCAGCATCAACTGCAAATTGGCTTTCCAAGATCCCATCTAGCGCCGGTGGTCTTGGCGTGTCGGCGGTGGAACAGGCAACCCACATGCCTGAGGTTCCCAGTCAAGTCTTCCAACGCCGTGTGGAGGGTCGAAATATGAGCGGATTGTTCGTCGCCGACGGATCGAGCTGTTGTTTGATCGGCGTCACCTACCAGTTGAACGGTGACCCTTCGTTTGGATGCCGGGAATTCAAATACTGTGGTTCGATTCTGGCCACCGACCTCGAAGAATCTCTAACTGACCGGATTCGGTTGATCGGTCAGACGATGACTCAAGAGTTTGGTCTGTGCGGCATATTTGGAGTCGATATGATTTGCGACTGCACGATGATCTGGATATTGGAAATCAACCCGCGGATCACGGCTTCCGCGGAAATTGTGGTTCCGGCGATTCCCGTAAACAGAAGCATCATTACTGAACACCTTGTTGGTCTGCGAGGAATTTCGAGCGCGACGGTGAACTGGGCCGTTACAATTCCGACAAGCACGACACCCGGAAAGGCGATTATCTACAATCGCGGCAGGCGAGCATTCACTGTTTCCAGCCAACTTTTCACAGAACTGAAAAGCTGGCATGAATCCGGTATGTCCCGCTCAGGAATTCCAAGTCAGGTCTCCGACATTCCGGTTAAGGGTACGACGATTCACTCCGGCTGCCCAATCGTCACGGTCAAGGCCCAAGCGCAAAACAAAAGCGAGACGCTGCAGCAACTGCGCGCGCTCGCTAATGATGTCTTTTCGATCGTCGATTAACGCTTGCTAGAGCGCGTTTGGTTCAAGTTTGGCATCTTTTCGTCGGTTTCGCGCGGCAATCAGATCGCCACGACCACTATACGTCCGTGCGACACGTACTAACCAGCCAGTCGAGCAATTCGATTGACAGGCTCCTCTGACGTCGACGCTGAATCTGATTTGTATCGATACTGCATCACATACGCGTCTTCAACCGTGTCGTCGTAATAGTCTCGCAGGACAGAGACGGCTCGGAAATCGAGATTTCGGAAGAATAGTTGTGCAGCCAGATTGGTCTCTCGAATCTCCAGCACGATCCGATTTCGTCGCTGTTGCGAAAGCTTGCCAACAAGTTTGTTGACCATTTGAACGCCAACTCCCCGGCGGCGAGCGTCGGGTCTAACAGCAAAGTTAAGCACGTGGAGTTGATTTTTGTGAAGTTCATAAATCATGAACCCGACAACCCGTTCGTCGTATTCGGCGACCATACCGATGCAGTTGCGCTGACGAAGGCAGCGAATAAAGTCTTCCTCAGACCAAGGGAACTCGAAACTGTTTTGTTCGATTTCCAAGACTTCCGCCATATCGCGTCGAATCATCCAACGAATATGGACGTTGATATCAAAATCCTTTTTGCTTTCCATCGACAAAATCCTTTGTCATCAGCCGAGCCGATAAGACTCGACTTTGTTTGGCTTCCATACCTGTTTGGATTGGATGTTGACCTGAGAACCGCTCCGATTTCTAAAATCTTGCATGCGAATTCAAGGTAATGGCCTGTCCATCTTTTTAAAAATCGGCAAGTCACAACACCAATCTTAACGCCGTCTTTAGTTGTTAACGATCTGAGTGAATCATCGGATAGCTTTCAACTGGGCGTAGATTAGCAAATGCCTTTCTATGTGCCAATATAGAACTGCCACCGGATTTCGTGACAATTTTGATGATCTGTTCTATCATCGAGAATCCGTTTTCCTGGTTGATCCTTTCAAAATTGAGCGCAAACGTCGCTAGCAACAATCAGTTTGAAAGACAGCATTTAGAAAACCTGCTGGTAAATTGTTTAATCGAAATCTTTGCTAAAGCCAGTCGACTCGTTTTATCGATTAAGTAGCTGTATCTCGACTTTTCCCAAGAAAACACGGGTCTCCGCGCGCCTTGATGACCTCGCGAACCAGCTGGAATCGCGACCAGTTTTGACCGCAAAATGATGGTGTGCCCAGAAACAAGAAGCTTAATGCTGACCCTACTGATTTACGCCGTTTCAATCTCGGTTGCCGCCTCGTGGTTGTACGGCATCGCCTTGCTTGCGTTGACGATGGAAAACCGACGATTTTGGCGATCGCATCAGCGTCGTCCTTTATCGACAAAGGAGCAGTTTCCGCGCGTTGGACTGATGATTCCGTGTCACGGAATGGAACATAAGCTGCGTGAAAATTTGACTTCCTTTATTCATCAGGACCATCCCAACTTTGAAATCTGCTTTGTAGTCGAGAGCAAAGTTGATTCGGCGTACAAGCTGATCAGTAACGTGATGCGCGAAAGTCGCCATCTGAAAAGCCGCTTGGTGGTTGCTGGTCGGGCGGACGATACCGGACAAAAGGTCCATAATCTGCTTGCGGCATGTTCAAGTCTTTCTCGTGAAGTTGAAATTCTCGTTTTCGCCGACTCGGACATCTGCCCGGACACCAATTGGTTGAGATGGCTGGTACACGGTATCGGCGGAGAAAAAGTTGGTGCCAGAACCGGGTACCGCTGGATGATACCCGCCAACAAAAGTCTAGCAACGTTAATCGGTTGCACCATCAACAATATCCTGGCTTCGACGATGGGACGAGGCTCGCATTTGCTGGTTTGGGGCGGTAGTTGGGCAATTCACCGTCGTGTATTTGATGCCGTTGGCATGAGGCAGGCCTGGAAAGGCGTTCTCAGTGACGACCTCGTTGCCAGTCGTGTTTTACGTTGTTCGGGATTGAAAATTAATTTTGAACCGAACTGTGTGTGCAAATCGAGCGTAAGTTTCAATGTCTCTGAGCTGCTGGAATTCCTGCGCCGGCAATTGATTCTTGCCAAGAAATACAATCCGGCGTATTGGCTGGCCGCTTACAGCGCTCTCCTTCTCAGCCAACTTGGTTATTGGGGCGGATTGATTCTAGGCTTGGTCTTGATTGCCAATGGCAATGTCAACGGATGGTGGCTGTTTGCGTCTTCGTCGGTGTTTTACGGACTGGGAATTTTCCGGGCCATTACAAGGCAAAACATGGGCCGTCTGGTCACCGCTGAATGGAAAGCGTATCGATCGGCGCGAAAATTTGATATTGCAGCTGGACCAATCACAGGACTTGCGATGCTTTTGTTGATGTGCCTGTCGACGTTTGGAAGCCGAGTCACCTGGCGGCGCAACCGTTATCACATTAGTCAAAGTGGCCGGGTTCAGTTTTTTGGCCGCAAAATTCAGGTCGATCCTTGGCCGCTTGCCGTCACATCAACATCGGCCAAAGAAGTGGAGCAAGAAGCTCCACTCAAAATTGTGAATTATGACGCGAAGCGTGTAGCCTGATCATGGCCGCCCTACCCCGGCACGACTGGACTCAAGACTCCGGCCAGATGCGCGAGCCAAGCTCGGAAAACGCGGGAGCCGTGCCTTACCCTCTAAGTAATTTCTCGAGCTTTATTCTTAATTGGTCAACGTAAACGTTGACGTCGATTACCTTTTGGTCGCGATCGATGATCAACACAAACGGCACTTTGGATATCGGGCACTGTTCCAAATAATTGGGGGCCGACTGTTTCGAAACAACAATGAATTTCGGATTAGCGGTCGCAATCGATTTCTGCAAATTTTCGTTGGGCTCGTTTTCCGCGCTACAAATGATCCATTTGACGCCTTGGGAACTCAAGTATTGCAAATCCACAATTCGATTCAGGTAATCTCCTGAATCCGAGCTGGAGGCGGAATAAAACAAAATCACCACGATCTTACCCTGCAATTCTTCCAATTCAATTGGTGACCCATCGAATCTCGAGCCGCTCAGGTCAAAGGTCTGGTTGATTAACGCCTTACGTTTCTCGTAGTCCCTGAGCGTATCGGCCACAAGGTTTTCGTTCTGAACGAACTCAGTCTCTAATGAAGTTTGCCTGAGGATATCGATGTATTTTTTTTCCAATTCGAACTTGCCGATTTGCTGAAGACTCTCAACCAGCGAAATCACCTTGGCGATTGGGACGGCGCTCACGTTGTTGTCACTGGCATCAATATTGTCTACGATTTCCCCCAACTCTTTGATGGCTGTTTCGTCGCCTGACAGAATTTGACGGTTCATTTCCCGAAAGTCGATATTCCCCAATATCATTTGATCATGAATTCCCGCCCCAACACTCCAAATCTCCAACGTTGAACTCTTCTTAAGAATGTTCCCAACCAAGAGTTTGAATTGTTTGACGTGGTCTTTTCGTTCGGAAGCATCGACAAGAATTACGATTTGTTGCAAGCCGCGAACAGAAGGAAGGTCGATCATCAAATTCTCTTCGTTAGCGGCAACTCTTTGTTCAAACTCCTGATAGTTCTCGTCTGAGGGGTTTTGCATGTAGTCGCGCAAAGCAGACACGCTCAAACCGAGCTGCGCGCTTCGGGCAATCTTGATGTCCTCGTGATCGACCAATCGAGTTGCGGTCTCAAACAGCTCGCTGCGGATGTTTTTGTCGTTAAGGGAGAGGCTGAGATTCAAAGTGTCGAGCAAGATCAAGCTGTCGAGTTGCTCGCGCAACCCGTACAGATAAGACAACTCGTCTTCATGCAATTCTTCCAGCCTTTGACCAATTTGCTTTTTCTGTTTGAGGCGATTCAACAGGTTTGGAATCGGTTGTGACATCAAATCCTTACTCAAACCGTCCGCAAAATTCATTAATTCACGCGCGGTTCCAGAGGCGACCACTTTTTCAAAACTCGTGGCAATTTCACCTACATCCTCTTTGACAGCGACATTTTTTGTTTTGTCGCCTTGCACAGAAAAAATGTAAATCAATCCAATGACAAGAATGACCACGGCAATTCCAAACAGACTTCGCGTGATGTTTGTCCGCAGATGGCGCATTTGGGAGTGTCGACCATTGTGTTCGGAGCTGTACTTCGGTTGACGAAACTCCGGAATTCCCTTTTTTTGTGGGGGAGCAGTCGATTTTGGGGATTTGAGAGTAGGATTTTTCGCCTCCTGGGCGTCAGTATCTCTTCTGGCCGAGGTGGGTTCGGAGTTCTCAGAACTTTCATTATTAGGTCTTGGCATGATCTCTGTCGATTTGACTGGGGATTTTAAATTTTGCCGTCTAAGCCTATTCTAAAACGGGCGTTCCACCTTGTAACCATTGGAATCTGATTTTCCAAACGGAAACGTGAAACTTCAATGCTTGCGTCAAGTACCCAAGTAGGGCCAACAACCCAAAATTCCATTAATTTAGTTGCAGAAACAGGAATTCCATGCGCCGTATTTCCATTCGAGTCAGCCAAAATGTCCGGTTACTCTTGGTTTTGTTTGCCGGCGTTTCATTGATCGGCGGATGCGATAGTCCGAACTCGGTCGATGCAGTCGCCCGTAATTCGAGCTTTACACCGGTCTTTGGGGAGGCGGAGACTGAATCGTCAATACCCTCCAATCGGAACCTGTCGTTTCTTCATAAAGACCATTTCGGATGCGTCCGGATTCAGCCAGCCAATATATTGGCCAATCCAGATCTCGAAGATATTCCCTGGTCGGACCTGGAAACACGACTAGCCGAAATGGTGGGAATGGAAAACAGTAAACTCGAAACCGTAAACTCGATTTGGCTACTGTTGGACCAATCGTATTTCGAATCCCTGGCTTCCGGATTCGTTTCATCGGCGCCGCTTTTTGTTACAGTTCTTGATTACAAGCGCAAGGTGGACGAAGAAAGTCTTGCCAGCGCGTCTGCCGAGTTTCGGGCCAATCGCATTCAGATCGACCCCAGCGAGAAAGGTTCGGTATTGAACCAAGAGGATTCGTTAGCCATCGAACTACTCAACCCAAAACGAATTGCAATCGGAGGATCCCAGGCGGTTGAAAAACTCAAAACCAACTCCGGTTCGCCAGAGCTAAACGATCTTATCGCGAGCTGGGATGACGACGCGGGCGCTGAGGCTGTTATTGTTGTGTCGCCGATCCGACCCATGCTGCTTAGTTATTTTGAATTGTTGTCTCGTTTCGGTGGCGATGCGCAAAAATTCGCTCAACTCCCGGACGTAGTTGAAAACATCAAAATCAAACTTAACCTAAACTCTGAGGCAGACGGCAAGGATGTTCTGATTGTGGGGCGCGTTAAAATAGAAGACGATCAGCTCGCAAAAGACCTGGTCAAAGCGATCAACTCCATGAGTTCAAATTCCGGCTCAATTGGAATGGCAAGCATGATGGGCGGAGGCATGGGGCAGTCGGAAATCTCCGATAAGCTGATGTTTGCTCCTTTGTCCAATGACTCGGTTTCGAAATTTGCCAGAGAAATCGGTGACAAAGAGTTGTTCTCGGTCCGAAATCCTCCTGGAGAAATCGTTTTGCAGCTTGGACGGCCAGATTCATTCAAGGACGTCATTTTGGCGGCGGTCAACGATGGCAAAAAACAAATGCAGATTATGCAACGAATTGAACGCCTGAAAAAAATTGCCGAGGCCATGAAAGACTATGAAGAAAAGTATCAGTGCCTTCCTGCGAAGACCGCGATTTCAGCTGTCGAATCCGCGAAGCTGGACGTGCCGGCGCAATTTAGTTGGCGGGTTGCATTGCTTCCTTTCCTGGGTTACCAGGACCTCTATCAACAATTCGATTTTTCACAACCCTGGGATGCCCCCGCGAACCTGGCGATCGCCGACGAGATGCCCAGCGAGTTTATGAGCTCTGAGAATGAAACCAAAACCGCCTTCCACCTGGCTGCCGGAGAAACCGCCACATACCGGTCCGAACGATTAAGACCGAAGTTGTCTGATCTCAAAGACCGCAAAATATGGACGGCGATCGTATTTGAAGGCAATCCAAAAATTTGGCGTGCTGTTCATCAACGCCATGTTTCAGGTGCGGATCGTCAAAAAAGACTCCGAACGACTCGGGAAAGTCCTAACCAGTGAAGGCGAAGAAAAGATGACGATGAACGATTTCATTCGCCTGAACTAACGTTCTTGAAGCTGCCAAGCGGACAAACGTCCTCTTGGCGCCTGGCTGGGAACGCCTCTAACTTGCCCTGCTGGATCGTCCCGCGATCAATTTCAAGACGAGACGGATTGGATGACTTGATCGACAATGTCAAGTTTCTGCAATAGATTTGCGTCTCCGGTCATCCCGTGATTGAAGTAATGCTCCCAAATCGTTGCCATGTCTTCATTGGGATTTGTTCGTCCATAGGGGTCAGCAAAAGAAGCGCTGTTAATGTACCACCAATTTCCATCATTGGATTGGGTGTAATTCGACGAACCTGGGTCTGTGTCAGTCCATCCGCCGACGTTTAGAAAGTCGTTCCAAAGTAGTCCCACCTGGGCCGAAACAGCTTCAAGTTCAAAGTCGTCGTCCCAGTTATGAGCCAATTCATGGATGACGGTTGACTGATAGAAGTTGTTGTAGAACTCGCTATTTTCATTCCAATCCGCGATTTGAATTTCACGAGTGTAATCATATATTTCAATCCATTGATTACCATCCCATTCAAACGACGTCGTCCATTCGAGATAGTTAACGCCCGCCGCACCATTCAAATCGGCATACTTGTAAAAGGTCAAATCGCCACTTGGCAAAGTGTCTTTCAGCAATGTGGTATTGTTGGTGGCCGCAAACAGCTGCTCGAATGCAGCGTCAACGACCGCAACTTCTCCGTAAGTCCATGCGCTGGTTACGTCCTCAAAAATGATTCTTGCGTCGTCATCCGTAAGGTCGCCAACCTGATGCGTACCGCGAACGAGAAAACGATCGAGACCGTCTCCGCCATCGAGAGTGTCGACGCCTTCGTTGAGACCGGCAAACAAAACATCGTTACCAATGTTTCCGTCCAGTTGATCGATACCACCATCACCCAATATCAGATCGTCTCCGACACCACCATATAATGCGTCGTTTCCGTTTTGGCCCTCGATTTTGTCGTCTCCAACGTTGCCTCGGATCACATCGTTTCCGTCGCCGCCAGTAATCTCGTCATCACCAGCGTCGCCGATGATCACGTCATCTCCGTTTTCACCATGGATCTCGTCATTTCCGTCTCCTCCTAGCAGGTAGTCAACGCCTTCGCCTCCAAACAGCACATCTGCGCCGTCAAAACCGCTGACCGAATCGTCGCCATACCCACCATGGATTTCATCGTTGCCAAGATACCCTTTCAGAGTATCGGAGCCGCTACCGCCCCACACGACATCATCGCCCGTATCGGCCTGCACGAAGTCATTGTCTGGTCCACCGATTATGTAATCGTTGTCGATGCCCCCGTAAAGACTATCGTTGCCAACTTCGCCATAAATCCTATCGAAGCCGCCCTGGCCGTAAATCTGATCATCACCCTCGTCACCGTGCAGGTTATCGTTTCCGATTGCCCCCAAGATGTAATCGTGGCCCAGCCCGCCAAAATCACGGTCGTTGCCC
>CAMYNE010000047.1:0-695 GCA_947259675.1 uncultured Pirellulaceae bacterium | reverse complement strand
CGTAGCTGCCTCGAATCAGGTCATCGCCAGTTCCAGCAGAAATCACATCCATGTCAGCATCGCCGTAAATCTGATCGTTGCCTTCATTCCCGACAATCTGATCGTTTCCCAGACCACCTCGTAGATAATCGTCTCCCTGCCCTCCGCTCAAAATATCGTTACCGATATGGCCATAAGCGTGTGAGACAATCTCAGAATTGTTCACAAAGGAATCATCGCCCGAGCGACCGTTGAATCGAATGAACGTGAGTTGGTCGGTGAGATAGTTGGCCGTCTCACCACCGGCAACCTGCACCTCGATGTCGTTCGCCGTTTGATTGACTTGAACGTAGTCGTCCGCGCTCGTCCCTTCGATGATCAGTCGGGTACCGTTCAACACCAAGCTGGCTGCAAGAAGGTTGCGAGATTCTAACAAGCCATAGTCCAGCGTTTTCTTGTTTTGACGACGGTTGCCGATGAGCGAATGTGATGAAAACATTTGATCAAGCCCATTGATAGGTGCGACGAAAAAAAACGACCTTTTCGAGTACTTGAAAAAGCCCTTGGAAAATGTACTTCGCCACCGTACGTGGCGCCTGACTAATTCACGTCATTTCGACGAACGCGGCGAATTGAAAATGAAGCTCAAGCGAATGATTGTTGACACGGATCACCAGTGATGCATTTTTGAATCACCTAACGGCTCACATTTAAGT
>CAMYNE010000046.1 GCA_947259675.1 uncultured Pirellulaceae bacterium | reverse complement strand
TGCGTGAGCATCAACCCGGCATCTGCTGTCGAAGAATCGTACGCCAAGTCCGCCGGCAATCCGTAACTTAAATTTTTGGATAGCAATGAAAACGATCGTTTGTCAGACATCAATCCTACCGACGTAAGCGCAATTTTTGCGTAGTCAATCACGAGGGCCAAAGGCTGCCCATGAAAGTTGGCTCCGCTCGCAAATTTCAGATCTTCGCCGGGTAGAGTATTGTCAAAATCAAAGAGTGGATTGTCCGTCGCTGAGTTAATTTCCTCCTGGATGGCTTCGCGCAGATGTTGGATCGCTTTTCGCGCGGCTCCATTGACTTGCGGCACCGCCCGGATGCTATACCTGTCCTGGACCCGCTCGCTCGGTTTGTTTGCCACCGCGATTTCGATCAGGACTTTGGCAAACAATTCCGGATCAGCGAACGCGATCGGGGGGAGCTTGGTTGCCGAACCGGGTTTCTTGTTATCGGTTTGCACTAACAGTTTCTGAATTTGCTCAACAACTGACCGGACAACACCAGGCTCGTCGGCAGGATCGGTTTCACTGCTAATCGTTGTTAGGATCTTGTCAAATGCAATTTGATGCGCGTCGTCGATCAGGCCTTCCCTCAGTTTTCGTTTTTGCTCAGCCTCCATGGATTTCGACCATGAGAAAAGAGATTCTTGCCCATTTTTGCTTGACCGCTCGGTGCCAACCAGGAGATTGCGAACTTCTACCGCGATTGCATTTTGATGTTCACTTCGATTGCTATCTTCATTAATAATTGTTCCGAACGCCTTTAGTTCACCACGGATGGCTTCGGCGGTCATCGCGGTTGTAATCGATGCAACTTTCAATAGTCTCTCAGCCTTCAGACATTCTAAGACTGCGATTCCAGCGATGAAGTTCGACCCGTTGGTCAACCCCATGGCTTCTTTAGCTTTGAGTTTGATTAATTCAACGCCGGCGTTTTTCATTGCTTGCCTTCCCGACATCCTTTTCGGCGGCAAGAATTCATTTTCCTCGCCAGGAACAGCCTCTTCGTAGAAGGCTTCTGATTCGTCCAGCCCAATCATGGTTGCGGCCATCATCGCCAAAGGTACCAAATCCCCGCTTGCTCCCACTGAACCCTCTTCCAGAACGACAGGAGTGACGCGGCGGTTTAGCATGTTCAACATGCATTCGCATGTTTCCAGGTGAATTGCAGACTGACCTCTTGCAAAAGAGTTCAAGCGAATGACCATCATTGCTCGGACGAACGAGATTGGCAAAGGATTCCCTGTGCCGCAATTATGAACCTTCACATATTTTTCTTGGTACTCTTCCACGACGCTGTCGGCGATGGCAACATCCTTCAGGTCGCCATGCAAGCGATTGGTTCCGTAAATCGAAATTTCAGGTTTATTGCGAAGTTGATCATCCAGTCTGGCTCGCTGGTCTTTAAGCTTTTTCCGGATATCCTGGCGAAAGTCGACGAGCCGATATTCACAGGCAATCTGTTGAATCGCTTCGAGCGTCAGTTCCGCACCAGTTAACTCCACTGCAAGTTTGGTCATAACGTTTCCAAGACAGTTAAGAATGGCCTGTGTCGACGAGGCCCGGATATCACGTTTGGCTCAGCCGACTCATTATGTTTTCGAGGCGAACCGTGCATTGCGGGGAATTCGAAAACATCAAAGACGACTCGCCGACGGAAATTCCAAATGCGTTTTCTTTTTTCAAACGAGACACGACACGATAAGTTTCTTTAACGGGACAGATGATCCCGGCAAAGATCGGTTTTGTTTCGGACAATTCATCCAATGGCACCGAGGGCTCATGGTCGAAAATGCATCCGTTCTCTCGGCTCAACGATTTCTTCAGTACGGCAAGTCTTTTCTCTTCAATGCTAAAGTGAATTAAGCAATGATTCTTGGACAATAGCGAAGCTTCAATCATTTCCAATATTTGTTTAACACTGCCGTAGTCGTCTTCTGACAGATTGGCGATTGAACGGCTTCCGATCAAACAGGCTTGGGAATTAATGACCGTGCCATTTTTGATTTCCTTCAAGTTGTTGGCGACGAGAGTGCTGCCAGTCGAAGTCAAGTCGACAATAATATCGGCCGCACCGGCTTTGGGCATGGCTTCGGTCGCGCCAGGCGATTTGACGATCGAGAAATGAAACAGGGAGTGTTTTTCAAAATAAGATCGCGCAAGATTTGTAAACTTGGTACCTACACGAAGGTTCCGATTCAGACTTGACTTGATGTCAATTGCCACTTCCGCAACGTCTTCGATCGAATTAACGTCCAGCCAATAATTGGGCACCGCCACCACCAGTCTGGCTTGGCCAAACCGAAGATCATTAATCAGAACGAACGAATGATTGGGTCTCGAATCGTATTCTTTAAACAGATCGAGCCCCGTCACGGCCAAATGGATTTCACCCGAAGCCACACGGATGGGCAATTCTTCGGCTCGCATAAACTGAACATCGACCGAATCCAGATGTTCCAATCCTCCCCAATAGCTTCGCTCCTTTCCCCTGGGATTGATACCAAGTCCGGAGCGGTTCAATAACGAAACCGCACCTTCAGATAACGAGCCTTTGCTCGGGAGTCCCAAGACGATTGACACTAAGCTTCTCCCGCCATCTCGTTAAAGGAAATGAGAAACTGCTTCAAGTTAGAAATCGAAATTGTTTCTTGGGTTTTAGCGGCAAGCTGTTTGACGGTAACCGACGCATTGCTGATTTCATCTTCTCCAATCAAAAGCAGCAAATCTGCGCCACCTCGAACTGCCCTGGTGATAATGTTTTTAATGTTCGCACCGCTATAGTCGGTTTCGACGATCCAATCCAAATCCCGCAAATCCTTGGCGACCGCAAAACACTGCTCGTATGAGCCCGAGCCCAAAGGAGCCAAGATCGCCTTCGCTTTTGTTTTTCCGCAGTCTGTTTCGAATACATGTTCGCTGAGTAGATGGTCAACTCCAATCGCAAAACCAGCCGCCTTTAGCCCGCCTTTTGCGCCAATCTGATCGAACAAATCATCATAGCGACCGCCGCCGCAAACAACTTCATTTTTTGAATTAATATCAAAGATTAGCCCTGAGTAATACTTGAAACTTCTCAGAAAACTCAGCCTCCACTCGATCTGCGGCGATGCTTCTTCTGGCAGCGCGATTTTCAAGAGTCTTATCTTGTCGGAAACTGCGTCAACGTAATTAGTAACTTCGCTAACATCGTGTTTCTTTGCAAAGCCACGCAATCGCATCGCAACGTCATCGACATCTCCCGCAATTTCCAACAATTCCAGGAGAATATCAAGTTGCTCCTGTGTGAGTTCGTTTTTTTCACTTGACTTTCGTCTGATAAATCGGTCGGCAACATCTTGCGGAGTTCGGCAGTTTCCATCTTGTGAATAGCCTTGGAGTGCAAGAATCTCGACCAAAAATTCAGCTAGTTTTTCTGGACCGACCAAGTCGAGTACGTCTTCAAATACACTGTTTATTTCCGAAAACTTTGCTTGTTTGACAGGCAAATCCGACACGCTGTTACCGACGATCAATGCTTGTTCGATAAGCGATTGAGGTTTTTGCCCAATATTCAATGTATCAAACACGCATTTCAAAATTCGCACATCGTTTACAACTACGTTTGAAATACTAATGCCACACCGCGTCAACGTCTCGATTGCAAGTTCAAGAACTTCGGTGTCTGCTCCAATTTCACAATAGTTTCCAATCAGCTCGACACCTGCCTGAGTGAATTCACCAAAAAAACCCGGCCGGATCGGATCCATTTGCCAGACCAACCCTTCGTAGCACATGCGACAATAGTCCATCTTGCCAGCCAAAGATTTCAAGTAAAACTTACATGCTGGAACGGTGAGTTCAGGTCTCAGGCAGAGTTCGGATTCTGTGTCGCCGTTGAGTGTGAAGATCCTTTGCCGGACATTTTCTCCTTTTTGTTCAACAAACGTTTCCGTGGATTCAAAGGCGGAAAGATGAATTTGCCGATAACCACGCAGCTCAAAATTTGAAAGAAGGTTGCGCTTCAACACCTCCAACTTTGCTGTTTGTTCAAACGTGTAGTCGAAGCGACTAGTATCCATGTTTCGACCTCAGTTGGTAGAGATTAGCGCAACGCTGTGTGCCAAGGATTGCATTTCAAATCAGGCTTGATTGTTTTGAGTTACCAAATCGACTTGGTTGATAATATCAGTTACAGATTGAACTAGATCTTCTCGTTTGACGGTAGACTGTGCTGGCTGTCCCTTCCGCCAAGCTTGATTGTCTTCGACTTCTTGCGAGAGAGCCTTACCTAAAAACATATTCTTCAGCGTCACAGTTCCGTCTTCGAATTCATTACTTCCAGCAATGACGACAACCGGCGAATTTCGCTTATCCGCATACTTCATTTGAGCCTTGAATTTTCGGTCTCCCAGGTAAAGCTCTGATCGAATTCCGGCATCGCGTAGTTCATTGACAATTTTTTGATATTCCAAACCCTGCTCTTTATCCATCATCGTAACAACTACGGGCCCAAGACTTGCTTCTGATTTTGTTTTCTGAAGCAAACTTAGAGCTGCAAGCAGCCGATCCACTCCAATGCTCGCCCCCGTCGCCGGGACTTTTTTGCCCGTGAATCGCTCGACCAAATAGTCATATCGACCGCCACCCGCAACGGACCCGAACTTTTTGGGCTTGCCTTTGACCTTAACTTCGAACGGCAATTCAATTTCAAAGACAGGACCGGTGTAGTATTCAAGGCCGCGCACCAAGCTCGGGTCGAACGTGACGAATTCCTGGGCGATGTCGCTAACCTCCAGGTACTGTTCGATCGACTTCAACTCGTTCACGCCTTCAACGCCATCGGGACTGCCGGCTGCAAATTCCAAGAAAGCGTCACAAGTCTCACGACGAGTTGGCATTTTGCATTGAAGAAATTCAACGACGCGATTGATGGACGAGTAAGGCAAATGGAGACCTTCATTCCAGGAACCAGATTTGTCTTTCCGGCCGGGGCCCAACTGCTGCTTGACGCCTTCAATTCGAATGTCGTCCAGCTTGTCCAAGGTGCGAAGGATGCCAAGCCGAACAGCAGGCTCAGTAATTTCAAGCGACGCCATGAGTCCGTTCAGCACTTTCCGGTTGTTTACGCGAACCACGAACTCGTCGATGCCCAACGCCCGCATTGCCTCACTTAAAACCAGACAGACTTCTGCGTCCGCGGCCATTGTCTCGCAACCGACCGTATCGAAATCGCACTGAAAGAACTCCCGAAATCGGTCTTTGCTCGGCTTTATTTCGCGGCGCCAGACGGGACCATGTTGATATCGACGAAAGGGTGTCGGCAAGTCATCACCAAACTCGGCAACCACGCGAGCTAGAGGCGCAGTCAAGTCGTATCGCAACGCCAGCCACTGATCGTCCAGATCATCCTTCATTGCAAACACGCCTGCGTCAGGCTGATCCTGGTCAGGCAAGAATTTGCCAAGTGCATCGACATACTCAATACAAGAGGTTTCGAGCAGTTCAAAACCGAATTTTGAATAAACATCACAAATCGTCGCGATCATCTCTTGCCGTTCCATGCTTTGCGACGCAAACGAATCACGAAATCCCTTAGGTTTTCGCGCTTTTGGACGATTGGTTTCTGACATATGCCGGCTATTCCAAGTTGGAGCAAAATTAGAAAAAGGCGAGCAATAATTGCACGCCTATCAAAGTCCTACCGGTGGGTCTCGAACCCACAACCTCTGGATCCACAATCCAGCGCTCTACCAATTGAGCTACAGCAGGCCAATTCACAGTTTAAGTTTTTATTAGCAGATATGCAAACCGTCATTCGTTCGTTCGATTCTCGTTAGACTACCCAAAAGAAATTATGCGTACGTTTGGAATGAACGGAACGCGATTAAATCTAGATACGAGCCGACAAAAGATCGCTGCATGCAATGAATCGATTCCGTGAAAACTTGATCAGATTATCCTTGTTTTCACAAAATCTCGCTACTGATGCCCGGCACGTTGGTACAGTTGGTTGAATAGCAATGACTGAAGAATAGTTATCTCATTGGGCGAAGATCCGCTATACCGAGGCATCACAGTTGGACAACGAGAGCAGGGAAGGGTTCGCAACTATTCAGAATTAGCCCAATTTTCGTCATCTTGAACTCTCAATTACGAATTCCCCGTAACATCGATCACTACATCGTTATGTCTGAATTTGCGAACCACGGATTACACTGATTTCACAGATGTACGGTGACGCCAACCTAGCAGTTATGGCCAGCGACAAACCATTTCGTGAACGACCAACAATGAGTAAATTCGTGTTTATCGTTGATATCCGTGTTTCAATTTGGCGCTGTAATCGTCCACCGATCGCCTGACAAGATGAAGGTCGTTGGATTTGCGCTATTTCGGACGTTCTTTCTTTGTCTCGCCTCGCGTCCATCTTTGCAGGCCGCGCAATCGGTCTCGACCAAGTTGAAAATAGAGAGAGTCCAAACTTGCGAGATGTTCGTCGAAACTCGTATCGCGATCCGCCCGCCATGCGTCATTTGAAATTTTGACAAACCCGAGTTCCCTCATCGTATCAACGAGGAGTCCCGCAATGAGTTGATGACCGTGAATGCTTGGGTGCACATGATCGACGAGCCAATCGCGTCCCGGTATTCCGTCGGCGGCTCTTTGTTCGAAAAACTCCCTGACATCGACGAGTGGTATCTGATATTCCGTTGCGGTTTGATGGATTACGTCATGCATCGGTTCAAGGATTCTTAATGGACAGACATCCAGTTCCTTGGCGTTGATAAAGGCCTGTTTGGCTTCTTCAACTCGGTTGAGTGCCAATAAACAATGGCCGGCTCGAAAACTCAGAGCCGCGTACTGATCGTCGGCGTTTAGCAACTCCTGAATGTGCTCGAACTCATGTTCAACACTATCAAAGTCGACTGTCGGCGGATTCTGTTCCAGATCAGAAATCTGTTTACAAACCAGCTTGGACGTCCCGGCACGATGCTCACTCTTGAATGGAACACAGTCTTTCAGGTTGCTAACCGGATTCACGAGAACAAGTGGAACGTTTGCCTTTTTCGTCAACTTAACCATTCGTTTCAAATTGAACGCAAAATGTTTGATGACATCGGTCCGCCAGGCTTCATCCCGGTGATAAAACTCAAGTCCATTTCTGAAATCCAATTCAGCCTGAACGTCGGCGGATAAGACTTGTCGTCGATCAGTCAAACTACTCCCAGCTGTTGGACTGGAAACCAGGTGGCGTACGAAACGGTAAGTATTGAGACGCGAGAGAATTTCGTGTGTTTCATTGACCCAGCCAGGATTTTGCTTGATGGACTCGTAGGTTCGATCTTCCAGGAATTCATTGTGACCGGTGTACAAAACGATAAGATCGGGCTGATAATTCAACACCTCTTTTAGAATTGGCACCAGGCGATAGCTCGCATACGAAACTCCGCCGCAATTTACGACGTCCCATTTTCGATCCGGAGCCGCAGCCTTTAAGCTGAGTTCCAGCCATGTTGTGAATGAAGTCTCGATCGCGTAGGGCCTGCCCTGAACCGTCGAACCGCCAAGACAAAATATCCGGAACTCGTTTTCTTTTTTCTTCGCCGAAAATTCTTCCGGCCGAAAAAGCGGATATCGTGTCGTCGACACTTCGTAACGACCAGCATCTTCATTCAGCACGAATAGGGGGCGAACTTCGCTAAAGCCGACGTAGGGATCCACCAATTCGTTCGTTTCATTCCACCCAACCAGATTCAAACCGATTTCAAACACAACAAAGGGCAGAAGTCCAAGAGTTATCGCTGCGACGCGAAACAAAACGCATTTCGTTCGGGATTTAGGCGGCTGGTCCATATCAGATTCAAGAAACGATTCCGCAACTCTCTCAGCTTTATTCTCTGCTACAAAATACTGGAAATTTGAAGACTGTATTCTTTGGGCGGAATCTGGCTCAGTGAATTGTCATCATTTCAAGTGTTCCCCCCCACAACCAATTCCACGTCGATCGGTGATTCGCCGTAAAAATTTTGGCCTCAAGCCGTTGATTAATTTTGAAGACGTAGATTCTGGACCACAAAAACCAGATTATTGCGGGGTCGCATCCGCAAATTCACTCAAAATGTCCATCGAGGAAATGATTCCGATTAATCGGTCATTATGATCCACGACCGGCAAGTGATGCACTTGATTCCGCAACATCTCTTGAGCGGCTTTGCCGATCAGCGTTTCCAGGCTAACTGTAACTACGGATTCACTCATGAAGGTCTGGACTTTTTCGTTTCCCAAACTGTGAGCCAGTTTGTCGATGAGAAATCGCTTGGATGACAAGTCTACCAAGTCCAATTCTCTCAAATCTTCTTCCGTGTCGCGCGTCAAATCGACAAGGTCGGCTGCAGATAGAATTCCGACACACCGGTTATTTCGATCAACTACCGGCAGCGCCGAGACACGATTTTCTCCCATTAATTCCAACGCTTCATGAATCGTATCACCTGCATTCAGTGTGACCGTCTCACGGGAAAGGAATTCCTTGACTCGTCTTTTATAAACACCTTCGTTCATGTTTGCTCCTGTATGGCTAAAGCTCCGAAAGTTCCGCGTGCAACTGACCTTTGTCGTACCCTTACAGGAACGGCCGAAGGATCATCCGCACTGCCATGAATTTCCTCAAATGTACAAAACATTTGTAGATATTAACATCTAGCTTAGGTTTCACTCTCGTTGGAATACGTCGAGATGCCTCACCGTTTCCAACGGCGCACAACACCTTGGATGAAACGAAATTTTTTTCTGAACATCGACGATACGTAGTGAAATTTTGGACTCCAGCGATGTGTTTTTCTCCGGCATGCGTTAAAATACAACGGAAGCCAATTAAGTGAGAATTTGGCTCGTCGCATCGCATGGATCTTCGCAGGAGTTGGCAATGAGTGCCCTGGAGTCAAGCAAGCCAAAACAGGCCCGTCAAGCGGCAGCGATTCCGTTCCGACAACGGAGCCAGAAAATTGAGTTTTGCCTGGTAAAATCGTCATCCGGTCGCTGGATTTTCCCTAAAGGGTTGATTAATTCGAAATACGATTATGCCGAGACGGCCTTGAATGAAGCGTTTGAGGAAGCTGGTCTGCATGGCCAAATAATCGGCAAACCGCT
>CAMYNE010000045.1 GCA_947259675.1 uncultured Pirellulaceae bacterium | reverse complement strand
CTTGGTTCAGCATCAATGGTTGATCCTTGTTTTCGTTAGCGAACTCGGTGAAAGCGGTGGCTGCTGTTTCACCGCCCTCTTTCAACAGCAGCTGAATACGAATCATTTTGAACTCGATTTTGGCTGGCCCATCTTCCTGTTCGGCAATCAAACCATCGAGAACTTCAACAGCACCTTTGCTGTCACCGGATTGCAATTTGCCCATCACCTTCTGCATGCCCATCTGAATCACTTGCGTGGCTCTTTTCTGCTCAGCCAGTTGCTCGAGAAACTCGTCACGATCCCATTGGTCGTTGACGATCTGGGCGAGCGGTTGGTCGATTTCCATCGGGTGGCCAATCCACTCGATCATTCCCTGCTTGCCAATAATGAATGCCGTTGGAATGCCGGCTTCTCCAGACGCCTCCATGTAATCAGCGTAGACCGACTGGTCCGGGTCAGTTGTCAGGCAATAGTTCTTTGTCAGTTGAGCGTAGGTTTGGTCGTCTTTACCAGGCACTTTCTGCATGAGAAAGGACTCAACCGTTTCAAGATCTTCGTCACTAACGCTGACGACTTGAACACCTTTGGTCGCGTACTTGTCTTGTAGTTCGGCAATGTGTGGCATAGCAGCGACGCATGGTCCGCACCAAGTCGCCCAAAATTCCACAATGTAAACTTTGCCCGTTTCAAAGTCCTTTACCGGCTGGAATTTAGCTTGTCCATCGTTAACCCAATGCTCAATGTTCAGTGCTGGAGCCCTGGTACCTATCGTCAGAGATTCGGTGTCATGTAGGTGGGCCATCAGTTGCGACGAAAATGAACCAACTACCAAAGCCACAGTGAGAGTCAAAAGAGATTTGAGAATTCGCACAGCTTCTCCGATTACGCTCTGTATGAGTGAATACCCGATTTGCTTCGACAAATGCAGCCCATAATGATAGTGAGGTAAGCCGTTAATCGAAAGACATAAATAGACCGTGCATTTTTCGAAGGTTTTTGGGCGAAACCGATTTATGGGCTTTGGAGAATACAGGTGATCTCAGGCTATTTGTTCTCTTTCTGATCCGCTTTTCGCGACCTATCGACCTGCCCAACCTCTTTTGCCAAACGATCCCAATGAGCTTTCATTTCTTGGAACTTCGAGGGGTTGGTCGCAGCCAAGTCGTTGAGTTCGGTTCGATCCTGCAAAATATTGTATAGCTCGAAATCACCAAAATTCTTATTGACGAGTTTCCACTCACCTACACGCAACGCATTGTTCTTACCCCTGAAGCTGAAGTAGGTTGGTCCGGGCTGTTCGCGCTGTTCTCCGTCAAAGATTGGCTTCAATGATTTGCCGCGGAGTGGACCAACAGCTTGGCCTGCATAATTCTGGGGGTGAGCGAACTCGGCCAGGTCCAAATAGGTGGCCATGATGTCAACCAGGTGCCCAGGTTGGCGGGTTATCGAGCCCGCTTGCATGATGCCCTGTGGCCAGTGAGCGATGAGCGGGGTACAGATGCCGCCTTCGTGTTGATTTTGTTTGTACTCCCGGAATGGAGTGTTACATGCGTGCGCCCAGCCTTTGTCATAAACCCAATACGACTTTGGATTCCACGGATCCAGTTTCTTTTCAAGTGTCTCTTTTTTTGTCCGTTGAAACGGACAGGCACCGTTGTCACTTAGGAACAGAATAAGTGTATTCTCCAGTTGATGTTGGGACTCCAGGTGTTTGACCAGTTTTCCGACGTTCTGGTCGACTCGATCAATCATGGCCGCAAAGGTTGCCATCATCAGTTCCTGTCTGTCCCTGTCCTGATCCGAAAGCGAATTCCAGGCGGGAACGTCGTTGGGGCGTGGAGCTTGGGTAACGGATTCGTCAAATAGTCCAAGTTCCCTTTGACGTTTAAATCGGTCTTCGCGAAGTTTGTCCCAACCGGACTTGTACCTGCCTCGATACTTCAAGACGTCTTCTTTGGGCGCCTGAAGAGGATAGTGAGGTGCATTGTAGGCGACGTAAAGGAAAAACGGCTTGTTACCGTTGCGTTCTCCCAGAAACTTGACCGCGTAGTCAGTATTCGCGTCCGTCGTGTAGAATCCCGACGAAGGCACATTAAACTTTTCAGTCCCCAGCCGAAATGAATTGTCTCCCGTGAAGTAATTCGTCGCACCACTGAGGTGGCCGAAGTAACGATCGAACCCGCGCGCAATCGGGTCGTTGGCGAGGTGCCATTTGCCAGTCATGATCGTTTCGTAACCAGCCAGCTTCATCGCTTCCGCGATCGTTACGCAGCCCTTGAGTTCCGTTTTTTTAACTTCCGGGTGAAAGCGACCACTCAACAAAGTTGCTCGTGTGGTTTCACATTTGGCGCAGTTGTAGAACTGGGTGAATCGCATCCCATTCTGGGCTAAACGATCAATGTTCGGCGTTTCAATTTCGCTTCCATAGCACCCCAGATCCGAAAATCCCAGATCATCAACCATGATCAAAACGAGATTGGGTCGGTCAGCAGGTCGTTCTTTTGCGTTGGATAATTGATCGGAATCGACATTACTGTGAGCATTTAATAACGTGGCGGCGTTTAGAAACAAACCCAGCACTAATGAATTTCGGCAGATCCGTTGGGTCATTTGAAGCCTATTACTTCGAAAGTGTTTTTCTGAGGGCAGCTATCCTAACCGGACGTTCGTTCTGTTTCTCGAAGGTCTGTTGAGCAGTCGCACGCTGTGGAAATTGTAATTTGGTGAAGTTTTTTTTTACGTCAAAAATTCCCAATCGTCGCATCAAAACAACACCCCGATCGTCGCACCAAAAAACGCGTTGTTAACGGCAGATTATCGCGGTCAGATGAATTTCTTCTTACTTCGATTGGTAACAGCTTGTTTGATGGTCTAAACGGCTTGTTTGATGGTCTATCCACTATCCACAATATCGAAAATACGAGAATTGTTTTATAATTCGAGGCTAGTGAGGATTCGAATTATATCAAATGTCCGTAAGACAAATCTGCGGAATCAAATAACTGGAGAAGCTGTCGATGACGACCCAAATTTTGAAGGCACGAGCTGGTGCAATCACACCTGAAATGGAATTCGTGGCCAATCGTGAGGATCTTTCGCCTGAACTGATTCGAGACGAAGTTGCGGCAGGGCGAATGGTTATTCCGGCCAACACCGTGCATCTTTCCAAAAAACTCGAACCGATGTGCATCGGCGTTGCCAGCAAGTGCAAGATCAACGCGAACATAGGCAACAGTGCAGTCACCAGCAACATTGAAGGTGAGCTTGAAAAACTTCACACTTCGGTTCACTACGGAGCCGACACCGTAATGGATTTGTCAACAGGCAAAGACATTGACAACATTCGTGCCGCAATCATCGACGCGTCGCCGGTTCCGATCGGAACTGTGCCGATTTATCAGATGCTGGAAGAATTGGGTGGGAATATCGAAGACATGCGGGCTCAGCATTTTCTCGACATGGTTGAACACCAGGCGAAACAAGGCGTCGATTACATGACGATCCATTGCGGCGTCTTGATGGAACACTTACATCTGACGACGCAACGAGTGACGGGCATCGTCTCACGCGGAGGTTCTTTGATCGCCAAATGGATGGTCGTACATCGTAAGCAGAATCCGCTTTACGAGGCGTTCGATGATCTTTGTGACATTATGAAGCAATACGACGTGACTTGGAGCCTGGGTGACGGACTACGACCCGGCAGCATCGCAGATGCAAGCGACGAAGCCCAGTTCGCCGAACTTGATGTGCTAGGCGAATTAACTAAACGTGGACAAGACAACGGCACGCAGGTGATGGTGGAAGGGCCTGGCCACATCCCAATGCATCAGATTCAGATGAACATCGAACGCCAGATTGAAGTCTGTAACGGAGCACCATTTTATGTTTTGGGGCCGCTGGTAACCGACGTCGCTCCGGGATACGACCACATTACCAGTGCAATCGGCGCGGCCATGGCGGGTTGGCATGGAGCTGCGATGCTGTGCTACGTGACGCCGAAGGAACATCTGGGCCTTCCCAATAACGAGGACGTAAAACAGGGCGTGATCGCCTATAAGATTTCAGCGCATGCGGCTGATGTGTCTCGTGGGCGTGTCGGCGCCCAGGATCGCGATGACGCACTTTCCAAAGCTCGATTCGAGTTCGACTGGAATGAACAGTTTCGTTTGTCTTTGGATCCACAAACGGCGCAGGCTTTCCATGACGAAACTCTTCCCCAGGATACATTCAAGAGCGCACATTTTTGCAGCATGTGCGGGCCGAAATATTGTTCAATGAAAATCACTGAAGACATTCGCAAGCTCGCCGCCGAAGAAGGACAACTCGTTCCACTAGAATCGGAGAAGTAGGCAATGTTGTGATGTAGGTTGGATTTTTAATCCGATCCTATTCTTGTGCTCCGCGATAGAATAAACGGAATGAATGTATTCTTCGTGAGGAAGACCGCCGTGAATCTCGATCCGCCGCCTGGCTTTCGAGGCCTCGATCCAGATCAGCCAATTGAACACTACTTCCGCCATTTACCTCATTGGCGACAGGAAGGCGCGACATACTTTGCGACTTGGCGGTTGGTTGATTCGCTTCCTCAGTCCAAATTGCCAGAGTTGCAAGCGTTTCGAGAACAATGGCATCTTAGGCACGGTGCCGATTCGCCAACCAAAACTGATCAACTGGCAAAGGAGGTGATGACTCGGGTGGAAAAATGGCTCGATCAAGGCGCGGGCCAGTGCCATTTACGGAAACCGTCGTGTGCGAACGAGGTTGTGAAATCGCTTCACTATTTTGATTTCCAAAGGTATGAATTGAATTGCTTTGTCGTCATGCCAAATCATGTTCATGCGATCTTGAAGCCGACATTGCCGAAAGAATATCCGTTAGAAAAGATCCTGCAAAGTTGCAAACGACATACGGCAAATAGAATCAATAAGTTGCTTGGATTCGAGGGGAATTTTTGGCAGGCGGAGACTTTTGATCGGATAATTCGCGATGAAGAGCACTTGTACCGGGCGATTCAATATATCGGTCGAAATCCGCGCATGGCGAATTTGGAGGAATGCGGATTTGTTCTGTGGATTCGCCCAGAATGGGAATGTATTGGATGGGGTTTTCGCAAAGACTGATGTAAACAAGCTTTCATTGGTGTCGGATTAAAAATCCAACCTACATTGGTGTCGGATTAAAAATCCAACCTACATTGGTGTCGGATTAAAAATCCAACCTACATTGGTGTCGGATTAAAAATCCAACCTACAAGGTTGGTATCCAAAACAGACTTGTCTTGGATCCGGTCAATTTTTGCTAAATCCAAGCCCTTCGACGGTTACTTGCCTGGGTCTGCGATCGCCAGTTCCTGATTCATTTTTTCCAATCGTTCGCGGGCCGATTCAAAATGTGGATTGGCTTCGAGAGCATGATGGAAATGCTGCCGAGCCTTTTCTGATTGGCCGTGCCTCCAATAAAGCACGCCAAGATTGCAATGGGCAACGGCATTTTCCGGTTGTAGTTCGATTGCGTCGTTAAAAAACCCCTCCGCCAATTCGACGTCATCGCGAATCAGGGCTTGGACGCCGAAGTTGCTTAACGTGATCGACTGAGCCAATTCTCTATCGACAAGCGGAAGATTGCAAAACACGATCAGGCAAGCGAACGCAGGGACGAAGCTGATCAATTTCCTGGCCCCCTGCCCTTTCCAGATGTCATACAGGTGAACCAGACCCGGTGCTGCAAACATCATCAGTAGCGGTACCATCGGAAAACGGTAACGTCCAAACACAAAGAATCCAATCACGCTGGCAGTGAAAGCGGCTAACATCAAATACGCCCACCAGAGCTCGCGCCAATTCCTGCGCGTCAGCCACAAGCCGATGAAGCCAAACGGGACCAGCAAACCAAAATGAAAAATCGTTGAAAGTACCATCAACAATGGCGACCACTTGGCGTGCGTGTATTGGTCTTCTGTGTCAACAAGCTCTGTGCCATTAAAGGTCAGCAACGTTTTCTTGCCCAAGAGTTTCAACCAGCCGATGGGATCGGCTGAGATGAACGCCCATGATTGGGCCATAAAGTAGTCCGACACTTCGCCCGGCGTCAGCGTTCGTCCCATCGCATTTTCTGCGATTTCGACAGCGTCATTCCGCTCGTGAATTGCATCGCCGCGACCGACTCGCAACGGGCTGTAAGTTCCGTCTGCAGTTGGGTTGTTTCCGATGTAGAAATTCGGACCCATTTGGGAAGTCGTTACGTGAAACTCACCGCCCACATAATAGTTTCTGAAAGCAACCGGCGCGAGCGCGACCATCAATCCCAGTCCAAATGCCAGGCAAAACGCGATTCGACCCTTGAGGGGTTGAAAGGTTTCAACCGACCAGGGTTGACGAAACAGTGCCCACAAACCGATCACTGGAATAACGACAAGCGCGTTTTCGCGAGTCAAGCAGAGTAGTCCCGTCGTTAATCCAATCCAGGCCCACCACTTCTTCTGGTCGGATTGGAGAGTCTTGCTGACGAGCCACAAGAGTGCGGAAAAAAAGAATAAATCAAAAACACTCTTTTGGATCAGGCTCTCAAGGAAAATCGATGGAGCGTATAAAGCGATCAAGATTCCCGCAACAATTCCGGCTCGACGGTTAAAGAGATTCGTGATGGCGTTCATCATAAAAACGCAGGCTATCGCGCCTAGAAACGCTTGCACAATTCTGACCGTCATGATCCCGTCACCGAACCACGCATAAACCGTCGCCAGGAAATAGGGATACAGCGGTGCCTGATAAAAGACTTCTGTTCCCAGCCAGTTGCCATTGACGATTTCGCGAGCCCAGAGATCGTACTTGTTGGCGTCGCCAATCTTGTACGAGAAGAACGGAGCAGATACGATCCAATTGGCGTGAAGTGCTCGTACAAAAAACGCGAACACAAAAATCATCAACGACGCAGCCGGTCGTCGAGGAGCTGGATTTGATTCAATTTTGCCGAGCGATGACTGAGACATGGCTGCCGAGGCGAACGTGAAAAAGAAGCCTTAAAACATACTCCTGAATCGGCTTTTCGCACGGAATTTCGCAATCAAATCGATTTGAAACAGTGGTCGAAATTAACTGATGCGGGTTACATCACAAACGCCTGCATCAGATGATTATTAAAAGCCTAAAATCGACACAACCGTTATAAGTGCACCGGAAAACAGTCGTTTCGAATCAGTCGAATTCCGCGACCGAGCAAATTTTATTACGCTCTTCAAGAACTGAATGTAGCGAGACAATTCGATTCATAGTTTGATATTCGGTTTGAGTTGCTGAGCTACATTGATCCAAAAAGAATCATTCAGACCAAAGTTAGTTTTAATGTCGACTCCAATATTCAAAGTCGTTTCACGAGATTTGTGGGCACCGGCTGAAAACGACGGTGTGTTTAATGGCGCCGCAATTGATCTTACCGATGGTTTCATCCATTTTTCAACAGCCGGCCAAGTTGTGGAAACCGTAAGTAAACATTTTGCCGGACGAACGGACTTGCTACTCGTCACTGTTGATCCTGAAAAGCTTGGTGATCAACTGAAATGGGAGATATCTCGTGGCGGCGAGTTGTTTCCGCATCTCTATGGTGAATTGGAAATGTCGGCTGTCACGTCGGTTGTAGAACTGCCCATTGGACCCGATGGTCGTCACGTAATTCCTTCATTCAAGACCTGATTCGTTTTGCATACGTTCCCTGATCTCAGGCAAAGGAAATTCCAGAATCGATGAGTCTTGAAAACTCCTAATCTCCTTGAGACGATGCCAGCCGCGCGTAACCAGCTCTTCACGTTCGCCGACGTAAACAGGATCAAGATTTTCTTTCGAGAATTCGTCATCCAATACAACAGGTTCAAAATCGTCGGCGACAATGAACTGCGCAAGTGCTGGGTTGCAACGAATGTGTTTTTCGGGCGTCGCGTGGAGCAATTCTGGATCTAATAGTCCAATCACAAATCGCAAGTAGAGCTCGCTGTCGGTCACGTTTTCGACGTCACCGCCGCACACACTGCACAGGTATCCTTCATCACATTTTGCCATTGTTGTAATTAAAGTCCCAAGACGTCATACATTGAATACAGCCCGGGCCCCTGATGTTGCAGAAATTTCGCTGCCTCAAGTGCACCCGAAGCATAACAATCTCGGTTAGTCGCCGCGACTCGCAGTTCAATTGTTTCACCCAGCATCCCAAACAGAATCGTGTGCTGCCCGGGATCATCACCCGCACGAACCGCGTGATATCCAATTTCGCCTCTCGGGCGTTCGCCGAGCAAGCCTTCGCGGCCATGTCGATGCTCGTTTTGGGCCATCGCAGCAGCGACAACCTGGCCGAATTTTAGAGCTGTTCCGCTGGGGGAATCTGCTTTGTAGCGATGATGTCTTTCGATGATTTCGACATCGACACCCGATGAATGATCTTTCAAGGTTTTTGCGGCCATTTCTGTCAACTTCATCGTCAGATTGACCGCCAGGCTCATGTTGGGTGCCCAGACGATCGGAATCAGGTGGCTTTCCGATTTGAGCTTTGAAATCGTACTTTTCTCCAGCCCGGTAGTTGCCATGACCAAAGCGACTTGATGGGACAGGCAATAATCCAGGATCTCGTCGGCTCCCTGTTGATTCGAAAAGTCGATCATGACATCGATCAGTTCGTCCGTTTCGGTTGAAATCAAAACACCGTTTTCTTTCTGTCCGAGAAAGCGACCGACATCTTCACCCAGATGATCGCTCTGTGAAGACTCAAGCGCTGCCACGATCGACAAATCGGAGTCTTGCAATCCAAGTGCGAGAAGTCGTCGCCCCATGCGTCCAGCCGCTCCGTTGATAGCGATTCCTGTCATATAAGTTTTTCTGATAGTTGGGTCGGATTGAAACACAAGGGTCAGGTTTTTAAGTCGGCTTTGCAACAACCCATTCGTTTTTGGAGAAACATTTTTTGGCAATTTGCGTAACAATAGGACCGCTTTGGGGGCTTAGACACTTCAAAACGGGCATTTACTGGTTCCTTGATCGCGATTTGATATTGCCTTAACATATTTAATAACAATGGTTTATGACGAATAATGTCGCAAAATTAGACAGTTTTGTTTGACTGCCTTTGTGGCCGCACCTAGAATGTGTCGCTCAAATCAAAGGCCCAACGTTTTCTCTACAGAACGAGTCGGTGTTGGCCTTGAAGAACGGAGAACTCGAAAAATGGCGAAAATGAAGAAAACTGAGGTAAAACCCTTCAAAGAGATGCTGCTCGCTTTACGAGCCCGTCTTCGGGGAGATGTTTCGACTTTGGCTAAAGCAGCTCTGTCCAAATCGGGTGGCAGTGGGGGAGGTTCGTCCT
>CAMYNE010000044.1 GCA_947259675.1 uncultured Pirellulaceae bacterium | reverse complement strand
GTTTTTTTTGCTAGCCGGGATTTCTCACGTACGCCGGAACAAAGTCGCGTATGTGCTTTGCGGAACAGGGCAAACGCCACTAATTCGACTTGCAAACTGTTTTTGCGTTGCTTCCAGAAAAGCGGCTGCAGTTCCGGCAATTACACCGTTTGCTCGGCGCCACCCTACCGCCTGTCAGAAACGCGGGTTCAGTTTAACCGGCCTTGAGGCGGAACGATAAGCGAATAATTCATGAGTCGACTCTCTATTCATAAGCTACTGTTTTAGTCGCCCTGTGTTTTCGTTTTTGCTCCGGACTCAATCAGTTTTGTGACTCAGGTTTTGCAACAATTTGACGCCTTTTTCAATCTGCCAAAGGCGAGCAGTCGCGGTTCCGTTCGAATTCTGCTGATGCTGCCGATTATAATTGTCGTTACGATATTCACGTTGTCGCCCAATTACGATTTTGCCCAACGACGAAACTCACCGTTGGGTGGTGACTTTCTGCAGGAATGGGTTGGCGGGCATATTGTGACTTCAGAACAGTCACGCCATTTGTACGAACTCGATTATTTCAAATCCGTACAGCACGACGAATCGCTGGTGGGGTTTCATTGGCCGTACGAAAAATATTATCCAGCGATTTATCCTCCGTTTTATTACCTTATTGTCAGTCCGTTGGCAGCGCTCGATTATCGAACAGCTGCGATCGTCTGGGGGATTTTGTCAGCGTTGGCATTGATAGCCACTGGCGAATTGGCAATCCGGTTTTTTCCGCCTTGTCGCCCATATATCGGGTATGGGTTTCTCTTGGCCATGTTATTTGCGCCCCTGTTGACGTGCCTAAACATCGGACATAAGTCGACTTTTCTATTGCTGATTTTGACGAGCACTTTTGTCTTGTTGTATCACAAACGCTTTCGTTGGGCGGGCGTGGTATTTGGATTGATGGCCTTCAAACCTCATCTGGCCTTGCTCATCGGTGTCACGATGTTGATCAAACGACAATGGGATTTTGTATTCGGCACCGCGATTACGGTAACTTGTCTGATCGGGCTTTCGTTCGTTGCGGGTCCGGGACTGTGCAGGGACTACGTTGGAGTCGTCTTGGGAACAGGTGATTATGTGCAGACGGGCGGTTATGACCTTGCCGACGCACACAGTTTGTGGGGTGCGACCCAGAATGCCTTACAAGGACAATCGGTCTTGATGGTCACGACCTTGACGGCGATCCTTTCATTGATTGTCGTGGGACTATTGGCTTCTATTTTCCAAGGAGCCATCGAAACCAATTCGCCACGGTTCGCATTTCAATTTGCGGCGATGGTGCTTGCGACGGTTTTGTTAAGCCCGCACCTCTATTTTTACGATCTGACCGTTTTGTTGTTGCCGTTACTTCTGGTGCTTGCGGCGAAGGATTTCGTGCCGGAGCAATCCAGAAATCTGGCCGTTTACTTGGTCGCTCTATCGGTGATGATTCTTTTTGGTGCGGGTACGTTCAAAACAATCGCCACGTTTACTTTGATTCAGCCGAGCGTGCTGTTGGTTGGTGGATTGATCGTGGTGTTAGCTAGATTGTGTCAAGCAACACCAGGTTGGGGGCAATTTGTTCGATCTGTCGCGCCATGAATTTTTTGACTTGTGAAGTCGTTTTCAACTTCATTACGGATTGCACAATCTGTTGCGCGTCGTGAACCGAAATCTGACTGGCAAGTTGTTTGATCGACGGAATGAATGCCGGACTCATGCTGAAACGGCGGAGCCCCATGCCCATCAAGAGGATGAACGCTTTCGGAGTACCAGCCATTTCGCCGCACACGGTAACCGGCTTGTTTGCTTCGATACAGGCTTCGATCACATTCTTCAACACGAGTAGAACCGGCGGGGCGAGCGGTTGACAAAGGTGGGCAACTTTCGGATTGTCCCGGTCGGCAGCCATCAAGTATTGCACCAGATCGTTCGAGCCAATGGAAACGAAATCGATCAGGTCCAGCATCGATTCGATCGACACGGCGGCTGCGGGAACTTCCAACATCATTCCAACGGGGAGTTCTTTCGTTTTGATCCCTCGATTGTTTAGCGATTTGTACGCCCGGCGGACCATGCTTTTCAGTTTTCGAATTTCTTCGACAGTGGTCACCATCGGAAACATCATCCGCACATTACCATCGGGAAACTCGCTGGCGACTCGGACAATCGCGCGAATTTGAGTGTTGAAAAACTCGGGGTGTTCGAATGACAGTCGAATGCTTCTCCAACCCATAAACGGATTGGCTTCCTGATGATTGTGACCGAGGTATGCGATGGTCTTGTCGCCACCAATATCAAGTGTGCGAATCGTAACGTTGTTATTTGGGCTCGCCTCGACGATACTTCGATACGTCTCGTACTGTTCGTCTTCATCTGGAACATCTGGATGCGTCAAATACAAATATTCGGTTCGATAGAGACCAATTCCTGATGCTCCCATCGCAACAGCGGCTTTCGCGTCTGGGAGAAGGTTGATGTTGGCTTGAAGTTTGAGGCTGATTCCGTCCGCCGTAACCGCGGGGTGATCTCGGTTTTCAGCAAGATGGTCTTTGAGATCGAAAAATTCTCGTTCCAGTTTGCGGAATGCGGCAAGCGACTCTGGATTCGGATTGATTTCAACATGACCATCGCGACCGTCAACGACAATCGTGTCACCTGTATTTACACGCCGCAATACGCCCTTAATACCGGAAACGGCTGGGATACCACGGCTTCTGGCAATGATTGCAGCGTGGCTGGTTTGGCTGCCGGCCTGCGTCACAATTCCACGCACATCGATTTCGCCAAGAGCGACAGCCTGTGAGGGCAGTAATTCATCGGTCACAACAATTAGCGGCCCGTCAAGATATTCTGTTTTCGGGTTGACCGCATCTGACAAGAAGCCACCCAAGCGAATGATGACGTCACGAACGTCGTTGAGTCGCTCTTTGAGATATTCGTCATTGGTCCTCGTGAATAACTGTGTATATTCGCCCAACAGTCGGTGAAGTGCCGCCGGTGATGTCATCCGCTCGTCTACGATCCAGGAGCGGATCTTGTTGGTGAAGGCGGCGTCTCGAAGAATAGCCTGATGGACCGTGAAAATCGACGCCTCGTCATGCCCGACTTGAGACTCAACCTTGATCTCCAGAGCTCGAAGCTCGGCTGTGGCTTTGTCGCGAGCGTATTCGTAGTTCGCCAACTCGGCGGTGACTTCGGAATCTTCCAGCCGCTTCGTATCGGGATTCACGAATATCTCGTGAATCACGTAAGCCGTGCCTATGGCGACTCCCGGTGAAACTGCTATTCCTCGACGCATTCAGAGAATCTACCACCGTCGCTGAGTGCTGACAAACGCCAATTGGGCCATGAGCAGAGAAAGGCCCAAGGACAGTCAAATTCAACATCTGGTTGCTGTGAGCCGCTTGGATAAACACTTTTGCCCGGGTTTTTCACCAATCGTGGGCTTGTTTGTCATTGAGGGAAAAAGGCTGTCTTGTTATATTGGGCCAACTTTGGCCGATGCGTGTTTTGCGGGTTGATCACGTCAAAACAACTGTTTATTGGCTTGATTATCAAACCACTGAATTGGCCTAAGGCATGCGTTTTTCCCAGCTTGACCGAATTATTTCGCTGGAAAAAGGAAAATCGATCACGGCGGTGAAATGCCTTTCACTGTCGGAAGATTACTTGCAAGACCATTTTCCAAGATTTCCGGTAATGCCCGGAGTTTTAATGGTCGAAAGCATGTTTCAAGCCAGTATGTTCCTGGTTCGTGCGACGACCGATTTCAAGTATTCCACCGTTGTTTTGCATGAGGCGAAAAACCTCAAGTTTCAAGGTTTTGTGAGACCTGGAGACCAGCTCGAAGTTCGTTCTGAAATCAAATCGATCGATGGACCGCTGACGAAAATGAAAGTCACCGGTTCGATCGACGGCGAAATAGCCACGTCGGGTCGTCTGGTTCTGGATTGTTACAACTTGGCCGAACGTGAAGGTTTGGATCCAGCGATCGACAATTTCATGATTCGCGAATTTCGCTTAAAGTTTAGGCAACTTTGCCATCAACTTGATCCGTCACATCGGTCAGCTTTGGCGAGTGTGTCGGCGGTAGCAGCGAGTACCAATCCATAACCGAGTCCGTGATCCGACTCGATTTCGTTAAATTCCTCAGATTCCAAAAAATTCCAACACGGAGACAATTACGAATGCCTATCAATGAAGAGGTGTTTGGCAAAGTCAGAGAAACTCTAGTCGATGCTTTGGGCGTTGATGATGATGAGGTGACTGAAGATGCAACAATGGTCGGAGACTTGGGTGCAGAATCCATTGACTTTCTGGACATAGTTTTCAAGCTTGAAAAGACATTTGATATCCAGATTCCCAGGGACGAATTATTCCCTGATGATATTTTGACGAGCGCGGAATTCGTTCAAGACGGCAAGGTGACACCGGAAGGTCTTTCCAAATTGAAAGAGCGTATGTCATTTGCAGATTTGACTAAGTTTGAGCAAAATCCGCTCGTTCAGGATTTTGGTAATCTGTTAACCGTCAAAGACTTGTGTAACTACGTGACGGAAAAGACCGCTGCCTAGGCTGGGCAGCAAGCGGATTTATGGAAATTTCTTGCCGATCGGGACGCACCTGGTCGGCTTACTTACATCTGTGTGGTTGGGGCCTGATCCTGATGCGGTGGCTTTGGATTGATCGGTACACTGAATTCATCAGTGGCACAAGTGCAGTTGCGATCAAGAACGTGACTCTCAGTGAAGAAGTTGTTGATGATTACGCACCTGGACGGACATTCTTGCCGAACACGCTGATTATCGAAGGAATGGCACAAACTGCGGGTTTGTTGGTAAGCCAAATCGGCGATTTTCTTGATCGTTTGGTGCTCGCCAAAATACAGTCAAGCAAGTTCTATTTTCCGGCCTATCCCGGCGACACGTTGACTTTTCGAGTCGAATTAGAACGTCAAGATTCCGAAGGAGCCTTTGCAGTTGGAACGACGCATCGAGGCGAAGAGTTGCAGGCTGAAATCAGTTTGATGTTTGCCAAATTACAAGATGTGCGTTTCGCCAACGTGGAGTTGTTTGAGCCTGCGGAACTGTGCCGGATGTGCCGTTTATTGAGAATCTTCGAAGTCGGTGTCAATGTGGATGGTAGCCCCATTCAGGTTCCCAAGCACATGATTGAGGCGGAAAAAGCATTGCTTCTTCAAGACTGATTTTTTCGCCACGGGGTAGTACTGATGCCGCCGAAACTCAGATTCTGATTTCGTCGACTCAAGAGTGCTTACGTTGAACGCGCCTGCCAGCCGAAAGATGGCCAAGCGTGCCTGTCCGAGGGCATCTTGCCCACTCTTTCGAGATAACTTAGCCAACCTAACTGTCAGTTTCTGTTATCATTCAAGTAACAATCACCGTTCCCGTTTAGTTCCCAAGGCGTTGTATTATGATTGCTCCCCGTGACCGTCGACGAGTTGTCGTTACAGGTATCGGTGTTATTAATCCTTTAGGCAACGATGTCGAATCGGTTTGGTCAGCAGTCAAAGAGGGAAAATCGGGAGTCGCTTACACCACTATTTTCGACGCGAGTAAGTTTCCCACCAAGATCTCAGCCGAGGTCAAAAACTGGGACATCAGCGACGCCGGCGAAAATCCAGAGGACTGGAAGTTCCGTGGACGCCATACCAAATTCGCCGCAGGAGCTGCCAAACAAGCCGTTTCCGATTCGGGAGTGATGGACGCGATCAAAAATCCGCGTCGCTTGGGTGTCTACATGGGAAGTGGCGAAGGCAATCAGGACTTTATGTCATTTGCTGCAATGATGGCCGCGGCCCTGGATGATGAAGGCAATCTGGATTTGGTCAAATTCACCAAAAAAGGGCTGGAAACGCTCAATCCGTTGATGGAACTCGAACAGGAGCCAAGTATGCCGGTGGGGCATATTGCCAGTATGTTTGACGCTCAGGGCCCCAATTCAAATTGTCTGACCGCTTGTGCCGCCAGTTGCCAATCCGTCGGTGAATCAAGTGAAATCATTCGCCGCAACGAAGCTGACGTGATGCTCTCAGGCGGCACGCACAGCATGATTCATCCCTTTGGGGTCACCGGATTCAATTTGCTCACCGCCCTATCGGAAAACAATGACAATCCGACAAAAGCCTCTCGACCGTTTGATCGCTTGAGAGACGGATTCGTTCTCGGCGAAGGTGCGGCCATGGTGGTTCTCGAAGAACTGGAACACGCGCGAAATCGCGGCGCACCTATTCTCGGCGAAATCATCGGCTACGGTTCGACAGCTGACGCTTATCGAATCACCGACATTCATCCAGAAGGCCGCGGTGCGATTGGTTGCATGAGAATGGCGCTGCAGGACGCAGGACTGAACCCGGAGCAAATCGATTACGTGAACGCCCACGGAACCAGTACTACGGTTAATGACAAGGTCGAGTCAAAAGCCTGTCACGAAGTGTTTGGCGAACACGCCATGAACGTCCCGGTCTCAAGTACCAAAAGCATGATGGGGCACCTCATCGCCGCAGCCGGAGCGACGGAGTTGATTATGTGTCTCATGGCCATTCGAGACAACGTTTTGCCACCCACGATCAATTACGAGAATCCTGATCCACTCTGTGATCTGGACTATATCCCAAACGAAGCTCGCGAAGCCGAATGCAATTACGCACTAAACAACAGTTTTGGTTTCGGCGGGCAGAACATCACTATTATTGCCTCGAAGTTTTGAAGCGGGCCGCGAGACGCGAGAGAAGCGAGTTGTGTGAAGAGTCGACTTTTCACTCGCCTCTAGCCACTCGTCTCTCGCTTCTGGCTGGGTGGGTCTTGGTTACGGGGTTTTTGCCTACCGAGAAGATGCTTGTGCGACGAGGTCCGGTTTTCGACGAGGTTTCACGACAGTTGAAGCTTTGTGTATCCAAATTGACGGGCCGCCTGCCACATAGCCGGTCTTGCCAATGAATTGTCCGTCTGACGAGACAAACAATACGGTTGGGTAAGCATTGACATGTTGTCCAAATTTCTGTTTTAGAAGTACGTTTTGCTTGCGAAGTTTTTCTGGAAGCTCATAAGTCATGGGAAAATCAACTTCTACTTTGATCACATGGTCAGTCGACCAGCGGGCAAAATCGTGAGTTTTGAAAACTTCATCAGCGAGTCTGTTGCACCACCCACACCAATCGCTGCCGGAGAACACGAGCATGATTGGGCGCCCGGTGCGTTCAGATTGTGCGACTGCGATTTCATAGTTCGAAACCCATTGGGCATAAGGACGATTATGATTTGGCTGTTCGCCTTGCGCAACGGATGAACCGAAAAGTGCCGTTATCGTTAATATACAAAGTGTGCAAAAGAATTGGCTCTGTGATCTACTGTTGGCAAATACCTGTTTCATCTCGGTTCTCCGGTTGGCTTGATGCTCGTCAAAGTTGACCAGAGAAATTGCAAGCTGCGTGCCTACGTCCCGGCACTCCTCGTGGAATCCGAAGACCCGGGAATCTACGCTCCTGGCTGAGTCGTGTTGTAGCTGTTGTATGGAACGTTAGCGGTGATAACGCCACATCCCGAACCGATAAGGGGATCTCCGAATCATCGAACCAACAAAAAGGGCTTGTACGTTGCGAAAACGCACCGGGCTCGTGTAGATTTTGCGCACACCATCGTGTCGTTTGATGCCGAGAAACAACATATGTACGCTTGGCGGTCCGCGAACTGTTACTGCGTTACGCTAGGCAGCTTTTGCTAGGCAGCTTTTCGATGCTTCTCAAAATAAAATCTGGCCGCTTGGCCGATCCAGCCATCGCGGTCAATTCGGTCCTTGAATGCCAGCAGAGTCGAAAATTCTTGAACTGTTTTTTCTTCCCAATGCATTATCTGCTTGAAAGTGTAAATACCGTATTCATTTAGCCGTTTTTCAAGCACTTCTGCAATTCCCGATATTAGCTTCAAATCATCTGGCGAAGTTGGAGCTTCGTCGTAGACCACACCTCGTGCAGCATCTCGGCGCGTCCGTCCACCGTACTCCGAATCAACCTGTTCACCAAACTGTAGAATAACGGCCTGACTTTGATCCTGGCTAAGTGTGTTAATCTCCGCTCGCAAGGCTTCGATTTCTTTTCGCTGGTTTTGAAGATCCGAAAATGCCTGATCACGCTGAACAATCAATGCGTTGACGCGCGTTTTGATTTCCTCGTTTTGATATTGAGACATTTCGTCCGATTGCGAAGTATGCAATTCAGCTTGCAATAGTCGAGCTGACAATTCATTGCGTTCTTGTCGCAAAGCATCGATTTCCATCAGTCGCTGTTCAAGCAGTGAAGATCCGCGCGAATAGTTTTCTTTGAGCGAGTTCAGTTGTTGTCGCAGCTCATCACGCTCGAGAGCCAAAGACGCGTTCTCGGAACGGAACGATTCAAGCTCCGAAGTCAGCTCATCTCGTTTTGACTTGATTTTTTCAAGTTCCAGCGAGCGTTCTTTGAGACTCGTGATGCCTTCCGTGTGGTTCTCCTGCAGTCGAGTCAGACCAGATGCCAACTGGTCTCGTTCGCTGGTTAATTGGGCAATTTCTGCCGCCCGTTCCTCCAGTCGACTCGCTGCCTGCATTTGACTTTGTTCCATGGTTGCAATCTGCGTCGCAAGCTGGTCGCAGGCCCGGTTGACCTTGGCGACCTCAGCTGTTCGCTGTTCCAGCTGGCTGGTTGCCTGCTCAGAAGCATTTTCCATCTCTCGAATTCTGGATGTCAGTTCATCGCGTTCGCATTCCAGCTGCTCAATCTCCATCCGGATTTGATGGATCTCGGATTGCATTTGGTGTTTCACATCTTTGGCGGAGGCCTCGATTTCCAGTCGAGAGTCTCTTTCATCGCTCATCTGGATTGCAATGTCGTCCGATTTCTCTCGCAACTGTCGAATGGTCTGTTCCTGATTTTCAAGACGCGTTCGCAATGCCGAAATCGTCTCGTTAAGTTCTTTCTGGGCAAGCAGCGAGCTATCACGTTGAGCCGTCAATTGATGCAAACGATCCTGGCTGTTTTCGAGAGATTGTTCCAAGGAAAGACAACGAAGCTTGACCGCTTCAGAGGCGGCGGTCGTCTCCTCAATCTTGGACAACAACAGCTGTTGATCTTCAAGTTGATTTCGCACGTCGCGCAGCGATTCTTCGGCAAGTTTTTTGGCCGACAACGCGGCCGCACACTGGCCACGTGATTCCTTCAGCAGCTCACTATGGCTGCGTAGCGAACTCTCCAGCGAGACGTATTCTTTTTCGAGTCCGTTTTCGTTTTGACGCGCCGTCAGCAACAGTGAGTTTTGGGTCGCAAGCTCCGATTTCAATTCGGCGATTT
>CAMYNE010000043.1 GCA_947259675.1 uncultured Pirellulaceae bacterium | reverse complement strand
GCAAATCGTTGGGCGATTAACTGCGAGTCGGTCTTTTGTAGCCAAACGTCATAAATTCCAGGCGTGGCTACGTCCGAGGAATGGCCCAGCTTGCCGGACCGACCGAGTTCAATTTCATATTTCTGAGACGTCTCGTCGATCTGCATTTTGCGTTTGATCGCGAATCGAGGGGCGCTATCATTCTCAGTCATGTTATCGCCTGGAACGACCAGAGTCGCATCCGGGCCAAAGTCCACGGGTTCAGCCGAGATTTGAATCGGAATTCCGACGAGATTCGTCGACTGTGTGTAGCGTCCCTTGGCAAGGAGGTCTTCGATCAACAGCATGCTTGGCGGAAAAGTCCCATTGCGGCTCCAGTTGTTCCACTGCGGCCCGGCAGTCGAAAGGAAGGCGACGACATTTCCTTGACCAAAACGGTGTTGCACGATCAGGGGCCAAGTTTGAATGCCGCGGACGGTCGCCGCCACGGAGGTTTCTCCCCGTTTTCGGGACAGCCATTCGACGGGGGGTTGGATAATTCGTTTGATTTGGACCAGGTCCAGAAGCGGATTTTTCATTCCGGCTGGAAAAATCGGATGGTCCTCTGGAGCAATATCCGGAATACGCTCTTCGATCAGTTCGGGAATATCTATCGCCTTGTCCAGCGGCAAAGGAAAAACGCCTTGTCCGTTGCGATAGAGCTGGTTGTTGTAAAAAGCGATATTTGTATTCGGTCCAAGGAAGAAGCCGACTCCGCCACCTGAGCTGGCGTAAGATTCAAGATTCTTGACAGCGGTCTCGTCAAGTCGATCGATGTCCAACAGATAGATAACGTCGTAGTCTTGAAGCTGTTCGCTTGAAGCATCACGAAGAAAGTCTTTTGTCTGAAACTCTGGGGCCAGCCCTGTCATGCCACCGGGGTTAATTGCGAGCGCCAGGAATCTGCCCTGTAACTGATCCTGGTCGTCGACAATCAATACTTTTGCTGAGGGTGAAACCGCTGTGACGTTCCAGTGCGAGTTGTCGAACTGGATGGCATCGTTTTTCAACATCGCTTTGATCACGTGTTGCCCGGTGTTATTGAAAAAGACGGGGAATTCCCGGGACTCGGTCTGGCCAGCCGCAATTTTCTCGATGAACAAAGTCGGTAACTCGACCACATTCGGTTCAAAGAACTCGGGACTCTGACCGTCCGCAAGGACATCGTCGAACGTGTGGGTTTCAAGGCGGATTTGAATTTTTTCGGCCGGATATTGAGAAGCATTTTTGACGGTAAGCTTCATCATCAACGGCGTACCAGCGACGCGAACACTTCCCGAAGGGCCGAGTTCTGTGATCGTCAAATTGGGTCGTTCAGTTTTGACACAGGTAATCAGTTCTGTTGCCGCGCCGGTGTGGCTGATTTCAGCAAGCTGTTGATCGATGCGATCGGGATTATTCCAATCTTTTGCTCTAAAATCGGAGAGAATGTAAATGATCGCGTTTTCATCGTTGCGTTGGCGGATCAGTTGAGCTGCGGCGGTCAACGTATCGTGGACATCAACTGCAAGATTGGAAACTTGCATTCTCTGTTTTGTATCTTCAAGCAGCTGAGCGAACTGGTTATCGACGAGTTCATCGTTGAGGTCCGCGAAAGACGAAGCCAGTTCGTTTTGGCCATTGGCGGTTTTCACCGTGCGGGCGCGAGAAAATCTCATCAGCGTAAACTTCTGGTTCTGGCGGTTTTTGGCCCTCGACGCAATCAGGGAGAGGGTTGCAAGTGCCCGGTCAAAGGCCGTGCCATCTGTGCTTCGATCACTCATCGAAAAACTGTCATCGAGAAGCACATAATGATGAGTCGTCTCGCTACCGAGCAGAGCTGCGATTCGATTTTCATTGCAGCCAATTTGGGCCAGCATGAATAACGCCAGAAGCAACACGGCGATGCGTGAAAGCAACAACAACAGTTGTTTCAGCCACACCCAATTGCGATTCTTCTTGTAACTTTTTAGAAGAAACTCCATCGCTGCCCATTCAACCTTCTGGTGCCGCATCAAGTTGATCAAGTGGATCAGAATGGGCAGCGCAACCAGTCCGCCGATTAGAGCGGTCCAAATCTGGGGCGATGGTGAAAAGAGGTTCTCAAACATTGGCGCTACTTGTTCCTCAGTCGGGAAATTCGTCGGCTCAGGAATTGGGCCAGCACCGCATCGAGCGGATCGCTGGTCCGGGTTAACGCATAATCGACCGCGCTTTGAGCTGCACCGTGCTTGACGTCGAGAAGGAATTCCTGCACGGCCTCCAGGTAACCATCACGAAGCGCTTTGGGATTGCAATTCAAGTGCGAATTTGATTCAAGGTCGTCGAATCGAGTTGGCCCGGCAAATGGAAAGTCCAATTCATCGTCATCCATCACATGGAACAGCAAAACATCGTGGCCGCGCTGCCGAAGAATTCTCAACCCTCGCAGCGTTTGATCGACGTCCGCAAACAAATCGGAAACAACGATCATCATTCCCCGTTTTGGAAAGATCTCGGCCGCCGTGCGAAAAATGTCGTGCAGGTTCGTCTTGTCGGCAGGGCGATTGATCTCAAGACTTTGAATAATCACGTTAAGATGCTTCCTCTGACTGCTTACCGGGACGCGGGCACGAACTTTGTCGTCGAACGTCATGCAACCCACCGCGTCCTGATTTTTGAGTATCAGAAACGCCAACGACGCGGCGATCGTCGACGCGTATTCGTACTTGTTCAACGGACCCCGGCCGTATTTCATACTGTTGGAAACATCCATCAGCAAGTAACACCGCATGTTGGTGTCTTCTTCGAACTGTTTGACATACAGCCTGTCTTGCCTCGCCCACACCTGCCAATCGACATGCCGCAAGTCGTCGCCGGGGACGTATTCACGATGCTGAAGAAACTCCACAGACTGGCCAAAGTAAGGACTGCGATGCATTCCCGAAAGAAAACCTTCGACAATATGCTGAGCCCGCAGATCCAGTCGCGAAATTCGTTTGATCGCTTCAGGATGCAAAAATCTTTTGGAATCGGGCATCGCTTGAAAGTTCGTCTTCTTTAGATGGAGTGTTGTCGATTAACTGCTGGATCACGTCGTCGGACGACAAACCGTCGCTCTGGGCGGCAAAGTTGATCGCGATTCGGTGTCTCATGACTGGGTGCGCCAAGGCCTTGATATCGTCCGTTGTCACGTGTGTTCGTCCGTGAAGGAGGGCTCGCGTTTTTCCGCCCAGCACCAGGAATTGCACGGCTCGTGGCCCTGCGCCCCAGTTGACGGCTTCTTCGACAAACGGGGGAACGCCTGCTGAACCAATCCGCGTTTGTCGGACTAACGAAAGCGCGTACCGAATCACATGATCCGATGCGGGAACGTTGCGAACGGTTTCCTGAAGTCGCAATATGTCTTCACCGGACAGGACCGATTTGACTCGATGTTGGACTTGAGCAGTTGTGCGTTTGGCGACTTCCAATTCGTCGTCAAAATTCGGATATTTGACGAAGACCTTGAACATAAATCGGTCCTGTTGCGCTTCTGGAAGAGGATAAGTTCCTTCTTGTTCGATCGGGTTCTGAGTCGCCAAAACGAAAAACGGATCGGCCAACGGGTGTTGCACTCGACCGACCGTAACATGACGTTCCTGCATTGCTTCCAACAGAGCGGCTTGAGTTTTCGGCGGTGTTCGATTGATTTCGTCCGCCAAAATGATATTTGAAAAAATCGGGCCCTCAAGAAATCGCCGTTCGCGGTGACCCGTTGATTTGTTCTCTTCAATAATCTCTGTGCCGGTAATGTCGGCTGGCATCAAGTCCGGTGTGAATTGAATTCGGCTGAAAGAGAGGTTGAGCGTCTCTGCGATGGTGCTGATCATCAACGTCTTGGCAAGTCCGGGAACGCCCTCGAGCAGGCAGTGTCCTCGACTGAACATTGAGATCAGGATTTGCTCGATCACATCAGTCTGACCGACAATCACCTGTGAAAGTTCAGAAAGGATCTGTTCTCGTGCGTTGGTCAACAAGTTAATGGCGTCCTGCCCGATCGATGCAGGCTGATTATTCTCGGCCATAGTGTACTGTCTCCATATCGAGTTCCTGATTTGCCTGTGCAAAAAGCTCAGGCCCCGTGATGTGTGTTCTAATCTTGCTGGCCGTTTCGCTGCAATTCCATTTGTTTTTTCATTTGAAGTCTGCGTTCTTCAAGCTTCGATTGTTGGGCGTTGATCCGTTCGACTAAGCGTTCGCGCGATTCCTGGCTGATTTGACGCAGTTCACGTTGCACAGGCTCGGCTGGGTACTCAAACGCGACGGAATTGTCGGATGTTAGATGAGCGAGGGGGCGCGGCGGTGGAGTTTCGCTGCTTAATTCAAATTTCAACGACTTGTCGCGAAAGAAAAACGAAACTGATTGATTTGCTAAATCGGATTCGACTCGATAATCATTGGAACTGGAATACTCCGTTATTGCATTGGAGACCGTTCGCCCATTCCGTAGATCGAGGGCAACGACCTGCGACCAATAGCGCTTCGTCCGTTCGCCACGCGGACGATCTACACGTCTGTATAGTAACAACAACGGCGAATCATATGGCTGATTGGGAGTGAAGTTGAAGTGTTGAACTCTGGCTGGAGCAGCCCAGTTTGATTTTCGCGAAACGCGATCAAGAGACACGACATAACCGTTCCAAAAGTGAAGATATCGCGATCCATTCAAAGCCAGCCCTTGTGAGTTCGTATGTCGAGGCGATGTTGATTTGCTGCAGTGCAGTTTGATGAGATAGCTGTCGGCAACTTGCGAAAGATCGATCGTAGTGACTTTCTCGAGATCTTCCGGAGGAATCTGAAGGGCAGTTGATGACTCGTTTTGCCCGGTCAAAAAATCGACGAATTGCAACTCTCCGGTTTCCAACAAGACGACAATTTTTTGATTGCGTATCAAGGTCGCATGCGTCTGGTCCTTGAATTCTCGCTGCCACACGGTCTTTCCCGTCAAAGCATCCAGGAGAGTCATCGTTTTCAGCATCCCGATGTTCCGGCCTTCTTCAAACACGTCTTCAGAATCCTCGAGGTCTTCTTGTGACTCGTCGTCATCGGCAAATTTGCCAGCGGCGTACTTGATGAGTTTTGAACTGGACAACAGCATCATTGGACCGTTGTTCGCCCATCGCGAACCTTTCGAAGCCGGAATTTCGATTTGGGTCACCAAATCACCGGTGAACAAATCATAGGTATCGGCTGTTCTGGCTCTTGGGTTCCAGACCGTGACACTTTCAGCAGCCGACATTAATAATGAATTCGAACGAATATTGAATCGTTGCCATAAGGTTTCGCCCGTGAGCGGATCGACGCAAACAAGCGATGTTTTCTCGAGATAACAAATTCCGTTCAGGTTCGGCGAAGACACCATGACATGATTGGCATTTGAACTGGTAAAGTTCGTTAAATTCTCCCCCCAAATATTTCTCGTGGTGTTACGACTGCTCCCGCTTCGTCGTTGTCCCCGCGACTGATTCAAAGTCCACAGCAATGGGTCGTGACCGGACAACGTTTTCAACAAATCAACGGCAAAAACTTCAGAGTCAATGTTTACGAGCATCAAAAAGCCGTCGATTCTTGCTTCACCAGGAACGAAAGAGCTAGTTGTGTTTACGCTCTTTGCGCTGCGAGCCGAAAACTTCGAGATCGTTTTTCCATACCGATCAAGGATCTCAAGCTCACCTGTTTGAGCGAAAAAGCGGAACAAAAACTGATCGAAGATTTGGTTGTCGTTTTCAACCAATTCAATAATGTTTCGGGTCGATATCCTGGATTGTTCGTAATCCTGATCGGTTGCCTCAAAAAATTTGTGCATAACAAGACCGGTGTTCCAATCGATATTTCCCGCTTCAAGACGCTGAACCAGCCGATCGTGAGCAACCTTTTTCAATTGCTCAATGTTCTCCGTTTATACTGCATTTACGGTAACACCCGTAGTCGAAGCGGCCCGGCGCAAATGGCTGGCCCGCAGGTTTTCATTCAGTTTTTCGAGTGATTGTGCAAGTTCCAGGGTTTTGTCGAAATCGAAATTCTTGATACCCAACTTGGTGAAGAACGCGTATGTTTGCAATGGCGTGAAATAGTCGAGCTCCCCAATTCGTTGGTTCAGAGCCAGAACGAACTCGGCGTGCAAAGGCGCGGGAGCTTTTTTCAATATTGTTCGCAGCCGCGATTCGAGCCACCGATCGAACCGAATTGAGATTTTCGTAAACTTGGCTGCCGGACCTCGAGGCGCAGATTGGATCGAGGAAAGTGCTCCTACGTTGTTCAAATAGTACGGTGTTTCGTCGGATTGTATTTGCTGCGTCAATAATTGAATCAACAGCTCGAACGCCTCACGGTAGGCTTGTTGCTTGATCAAACCGTCGATGCGGGCCGATTGAAGTCGTGGCTGTGTCGTACTGGAAAACTGATCAGCATATTTTTCCAGGAGTTTAACGGCGTAATCAAAATCCGTTTCCAACAATTTAACGATGGCATCGACGAGGATCGCCTCGAAGCCTGGTTTGGGATGCTGCTCATAAGCTTGCAAGATACAAGAAGCGGCCTCTTTGATGTCATCACTTTGGAAAAGCAGTTGAGCTTTGATTGCAAGTTGCTCCGGGGTTAACGTTCCCAGTTTTTCCGCCGCCTCGATGCGCAATTTGTTTGGTTCGTCTTGTGGGAAAACGGCGAGATGATCAACTCCATGTGAGATGATATCGCCACGATAACAAATCAAATTACCCAGTACGCCGTTGGTGCGGACGGCATTGTCTAGTTTGCCCTGTCTTAAGTCGACTTTTATCAATCGTTCGCTGGTCATCGGAAGATAATAAAACCCGCGATTGGAATACCCCTGGCCGCTGGGACGACCGTATTCAGCCGTGTACATTCGCCAAGCTTCTTCGCCGGTTTTGAGATCGATCGAGCGAATATAGTCCAGTCCAATCAGAATCGCATGTTGTTGATCGACGCAGCCAACATAAAGCGAGTCTTCGCGCTGAATCCATGGTCGAGGAACACTTCCGGTTTGCCAGAGCGGTCGACCGGTCAACAATTCGAGAGTGATCAAATTGTTGCTATCGCTGGGCGTATACAAAACGCAACCATCGGAAATCGTGATGGTCGAATCAGTCCAACGCGTATCAACCAATGGTGAAGACGAGTTTTGATCGTGAGCGATACGGTTTGCACGTCGGGTTTTGGGTTGTCCATATTGATAACCCCAAATCAAGGACCTCGTCGTAATATCGACGGCCACGATGGCTCCAATTCCGGTTGGACAGACCACCAACCCGTCAGAGAAGGAAGGCGTAGCACCGGCAAGCCGACGTTCGCTGAAATCAATGATGCTGCCCACCGTTTCGACGCTTGCCAGATCGCGCGACCAGAGTAATTTTCCCGTTTCGGGGTCCAGAACTACCAATCGAATCGCGCCATTTTGTTCACACACCCCATACAGACTTCCTTCCAGCGGCAACGGAGCGCCGAGAAAAAAAGCTCCAGCGAGTTCCGGTTCCTGCAAACCGGTTTTCCCTCCGACTTCCCATTTAAACGCACCTTCGCGCGACACGTCGACGGCTTTGAGTTCGTTGAACTTGCGGCGAGACATTGGGTGATAAATTTCAAATCCACCTTGCAACCGCATCTTGGGACGGACGCCAACAAAACCGGGCTGTGGAACCACAAACACGGAGCGGCCATCGCTGCTGCTTTGACCGAAGATTGAGTCCAGCCACATCCGCGACGCAAGCGGGATCTTGTTGCTCTGTTGACGGTCGCTGTCATTTACGCTTTCTTCCTCTTGAAGAAAAATGTCCGTGTTCATGGAAGGAAACATCCAGATTCGTCGACCCGTTTCAAAGTCTACGCCAATCATCCGGTCGAAAGTTCGCATCACGATCGTATCGTTCACGGCAATCGGCTGCACGCTCGGAATCATCGCTGCATCCGCGAAGAGAAGTTCCTGCTTTTTTTCTTTGGCAAGTTTTTCAAGATCCAAATCGTTGAGAGTTGGCACATTCCACCGATAATTGTTGAGCGGAAAACCACTGCCACTATGGGCATTTCGTTGCGGATTGCCGCGGTACATTACCCAGTCTTTGACGTGTCGGTTCCTGGCCAACGGTGAATCGCCGACAATTTGTTTCAGCCATCCGATCGCATCTGAATCGGATTTGAATAACGGTAGGTCTCGGTCCATGAAGCGGACCGTTTGATTGGGAAGGCGCCGTTTTAGTGCGAGCAGGACTTGTTCAGCTTGATCGGGCGAATCGGCCAACATCCAACACGTGGCCAGTAACACGCTTACTTCCGGATCATGAATCTCGCGGGCATCTCTCTCATCAACAATACGTTGAAATGTGGAAGCGGCAGCAAGCGGGCGACCCTGGTCCAGGTGGTGATAACCGACAAGCATGGTGGCATCGTAACCAGCGGGCGTGTAAAAAAATCGTCCCATGACTTGAGACATTTTCAAAAAGTCGCCTTCTTGAACAGCCCGCTCAAGCATCTGCTTGGCTTGAATTCCGTACCGCAGTACATAAAGTTCACGATCGCGTTTGGGGATTTGGCCCAGTAGTTCTATTGCACGGCGTCGTAGACTGATCGCGATACCGTCTTCACCGGGTACCCGAATCAAATAGTCTTCCGCACCGGAATCGCCTAATGACTCGCCGATCAACGCGACAGCGCGCTCATAGTCCCGGTTGTTCACCGCCTTTTGCGCGCGTAGGAAAGGGCGGAGAACCTCTCTTGGCGCTGGTACGAAAAGCGAGTTTTCATCGACGAGGTTTTCTTCGAGCAATTCGTTGTCTGGAACGGCTGGCTGTTGCTCGGGCGGAAAAGCCGGAGGGTTTTGACCCAGCAATTCGATTGCGCAGAACCAGCAAGCAATGAGCAAGACGATGAAACGGCATTTACGGCGAATTAGCACGAGCATTCCAGATGAAAGCGGATTTGGTTCGAATCGGCAAAATCCACAAGGACTGCCCGGAATCGCCCATCTCAACACTGCTATTATTGCCTTGTCCACCTAAACAATAAATGCCAACTCACTACGAAGAATCTTTAAAACGCTTACAATGTTGCCAAGGACCAGAAAGTGTACTGAAATTGGGAGGGCGAGGTTCCTGCCCAGCCGCAAAGTTGGATGGAGATTCTCGGCTCAGCAGGAGCTTCGCCCTCCCGATTCGAGCCCAACTCCCAAACGGCGTTTCAATACTTTTTAATTGATGGAATCATTGCGATGAAGTTGAATCATTTTGAAGAGATAGAACAAACAGAAGTTGAAATGCCCGGTGCCAGCGGCTGCAAGGTGCGGTGGTTGCTGGGAGTAAAAGACGGTGCTACCAATTTTTCAATGCGGCAGTTCGAAGTCGCGGCCGGCGGTTTCACTCCCAAACATAGTCATCCTTATGAACATGAAGTATTCGTGCTGGAAGGGCAGGGGACGGTTTTGGAAGGTGACGTGGAGCACGAAATC